>JAHZLQ010000042.1 GCA_022599775.1 Gammaproteobacteria bacterium | reverse complement strand
CATCAACACTTACACCCTTTTCTGCAAGTACAATTCGCACTTGGTGACTATAAATATCTAGTGCCCCTGAATATAAAGTCATTACAGAGCGTTTCATCAATGTCATTTAAATCCCCTTTGAATTGCTGTTTGGCTGGGGGACTAGGATTCGAACCTAGATAGGCAGAGTCAGAGTCTGCAGTCCTACCATTAGACGATCCCCCAATTGGGAGTCTCAAGCGTAATGATCCGGCGGCGAACTTCAAGCCGCCGCCGGAATAATCGTTAGCGCTTGGAGAACTGAACGCCGCGGCGGGCTTTGTGACGACCGATCTTCTTGCGCTCGACCTCGCGCGAATCGCGCGTGACCAGACCGGCGGCACGCAGCGACGGACGCAGCGATTCGTCATATTCCATCAGGGCGCGCGTGATGCCGTGACGGATCGCGCCGGCCTGGCCGCTGGAACCACCACCGCGAACGGTGACCTTGATGTCGAAACGATCGACCGATTCGGCGATTTCCAGCGGCTGGTTCACGATCATCCGCGAGGTCTCGCGGCCACCGAAATAGACTTCCGGGGTTTTGCCGTTGATGGTGATCTGCCCGCTGCCGAGCTTGATGAAGACGCGGGCGGCGGCGGTCTTGCGACGGCCGGTGCCGTAATTCTGTGTAATAGCCATGGGATCAGATATTCAGAGGCGTGGGCTGCTGGGCGGCATGCGGATGTTCACTACCGGCATAGACTTTGAGCTTGCGGAACTGGGCATAGCCCAAGGGGCCTTTGGGCAGCATGCCCTTGACGGCCTTTTCCAGTACGCGTTCCGGGGTCTTGTCGAGCATGTCGCGCAGGGCGGTGCTCTTGATGCCGCCCGGGTGCTCGGTGTGGCGGTAGTAGATCTTGTCGGTCAGCTTGCGGCCGGTCACTCGGACCTTTTCCGCGTTGATGACGACAATGTAGTCGCCCGTGTCAGCGTGCGGCGTGAACTCGGGTTTGTGCTTGCCGCGCAGGCGTCGCGCGATCTCGCTGGCAAGGCGTCCCAGGGTCTTGTCGGTGGCGTCCACCAGTACCCAGTCACGCTTCGCCGTTTCAGCATTGGCAAAAACGGTCTTCATGTTGCTCCGCTCTAGTCGGTAGTTATAGTTCGGTAAACCGTCGGTAAAGACGGCTTACGTCGAAAGGCGCGCGATTTTATGCGCATGCGCGCCTACTTGCAAGGATTCGCGCGTCGCCGCGCTTCATTCCGCGGATGAACCCTTGACGGTCTTCTCGAAGAACTCGTAGATCGCCTGATAGATGTGCTTCTTCATCGCCGGAGTGGACGGATGATGCTTGCCGCCCGGATAGGTCATCAGCTGAAACTGGATGCCGCGCGCCTGCAGCGACGCCATCAGCTGGGTGGAGTTGAGGAACAGGACGTTGTCGTCGGCCATTCCGTGGATCAGCAGCAGCGGCGATTCGAGCCCGTCGAGCCAGTCGAATACGGCGCTCTTCTCGTAGCCTGCGGGATTGTCCTGCGGCGTGGACAGGTAGCGCTCGGTGTAATGCGTGTCGTAGAGCGTCCAGTCGGTAACCGGAGCCACGGCGACGCCACCCGCGAGTTGCGCCGAATCCTTGGCCAGCATCATCAACGACAGGTAGCCGCCGTAACTCCATCCGAATACGCCGATCCGGTCTGGATCAACAAAGTCCTGGTCCCGGAGCCAGTCGATACCGGCGATTTGATCACGAACTTCGTAGTCGCCCAACTGACGGTAGATCAGATCTGAAAATTCACGGCCGCGCCGCTCGGTTCCGCGGTTGTCGAGCGTGAACACGAGGTAGCCGTGCTGCGCCATGAATTCCGAGAACGGGTCGATCCATTTTCGCGTCGCGCGCTGTCCGGTTGGACCGCCGTAGAAGTACACGATTACTGGATAGCGCTCTTTCGGGTCAAACCCGGTGGGCTTTAACAGGCGATACCACCGCGCTTGTCCGTCTTCGGCCTCGATCTGGCCGAATTCGGGGACGACGTGCGACTCGAGATAGGGCGCGTAGGGATGTGTGCCGTCGAGCCTGTTCTGCTCGATCCAGGCCAAGCGCTTGCCGTCCGGCGCGTGCACGCTGACCTGCGGCGGTGTCATCGGGTCCGAGAACTTGTCGACGTAGAGCGTCGGCGTCTCGGCGAATTCGATTTCGTGCGTACCGTCACGGTCGGTGATGCGCCGGGGTGACGCTGGCCTCTTGCCGTCGAGTGGTACTGCGTACAGCTGCCGGTCGATTACCGCATCCTTGTTGGCGTCGAAGTAGACGGTGCCGGTGGATTCATCGACGGCGAGCAGGCTGTCTACCTGCCATTGTCCCTGCGTCAGGGGCCGGATCAGCGTGCCGTCATTCGCGTACAGATAGAGATGCTTGTAGCCGGTGCGTTCGGACGCCCAGACAAACTGCGCGCGTGACTCGAGGAAATGCAGATCGTGATGCAGGTTGATCCAGGTTTTCGCGTGTTCGGTGACAAGCGTTTTCTGGCGGAGGCTGCCGACATCGACCCGGATCAGCGCCAGCGTCTTCTGATCCCGACTTTGCCGCTGGAAGCTCAGGGCGCTGGAGTCCGGCAGCCAGTCGACGCGAGGCAGGTAGATGTCCGTGTTCTTTCCGAGGTCGATCCAGTGCACGGCGCCCCCCTGCGGGGACACTAGCCCCAGCGACAGCAGGGCATTGTGGTCGCCAGCGGCGGGATAGCGTTGTTCGATGACTTCGGTGCGGTCGGCGTAGACCTCGAAACGCTTCACGACCGGTACGGGGGCTTCATCATATCGCTTGAAGGCGATGGCGCTGTCGTTCGGCGCCCACCAGTAGCCGCTGGACTGATCCATCTCTTCCTGGGCCACAAATTCGGCCTGGGCGTTGTGGATCGTGCCACCGCCGTCCTGGGTCAGCGAGCGTAACTCGCCGGAATTCAAATCGATGACGTGAAGATTCTGGTCGCGCACGAATGAGACGTAGCGCCCCTGCGGGGAAATCTTGGGATCGATCACGCCGCCATCAGTCAGTTTGCGTGGTGCATCCGGCTGGTCGAGACGCAGCAGATAGAGCGCGCCACCCAGTGGGAACAGCAAGGCCTGACCGTCCGGCGACCATTCGTAGTCAAGGATGCCGTGAAAGTTGGCGGTTCGGGCGCGCTCGCGCCGGGCCTTTTCCACATCCGAGAGCTTTTCATCAGGCACCAGCTTCCGGGAATCGACCAGCCGCCGCGTGCTGTTGTCGGCCAAGTTGTAGGACCACAGGTCGAGCTGGTTCTGGTCGTCGGCTCGCCCTTTCAGAAAGCCGACACGCGAGCCGTCCGGTGCGATCTTGAGTCCGCGCGGAGCAGCGCCTTCGAGCGCGGGGTCGCCATAGATGCGATCAATTGTGAGCCTGTCAGCCATGGCGGGATTCGCGGTCAGTACCGAGGTCAACAGTAATAATGCGGGCACCAAGGTGCGCATTCGGGGGCCTCCGGAATCGGTGTGGGCAAGCGCCTGATTAAAGCAGATCGCGAACATCACCCGCAGCGCTCGGTGCCGCCGCTGATGTCACTGGAGTAAACTGCTTCGTAACATTCGCTCACTTACCAAGCGGCTCTGCTTGCCTCGCCGCCTTTGGCCCTGGATTGAAGTTGAAGCGCATTCGGCTCTCGAAACTTGCGCGAACAGAGTGGTTCTCGCCACAGCAGTGGACGCGACGCCTCGCATTCTGGGGCGGCGGCTTTGCCGTGGGACTCGCCGCTGTATTGATGGCTGTGGGCGCCGAATGGGCGCAGGACCTGTTTGATCGGCTGCTGGCGATCTCTCCGTTTGTTCCGCTGCTGATCACGCCGCTTGGCTTTGCCGCGGCGGCAGCCGCCACTCGCTATTTCTTTCCCAACGCGCAGGGCAGCGGCATTCCGCAGGCCATCGTTGCACGCGATCTCACGGACGAGACCTTGCGCGGCAAGCTGCTGTCGCCCCGCATCGCCATCGGCAAGATCCTGATGATGTGGATCGGCATTGCCTCGGGTGGTTCGATCGGGCGCGAAGGCCCCACGGTGCAGGTGGGCGCTTCGATCATGCACGCGGTCGGGCGCCTGTGGGGCCGCCAGCAAAGCGCGCTGATACTGGCCGGTTCGGCCGCCGGCGTCGCCGCCGCCTTCAACACGCCCTTGGGCGGGATCGTCTTCGCGATCGAGGAGATGAGCCGCTCACTGGAACGCGGCGTGAACGGCCTGATTCTCAGCGCCGTCATCATCGCCGGCGTGGCGTCGCTCGCCTTCATGGGGGACTACACCTACTTCGGCCAGGCACGCATCAAGCTCGAAGGCATGGAACAGTGGATTGCGATTCCGTTCTGCGGCATCGCCTGCGGACTCGCCGGCGGCGTCTTCTCGCTGATCGTGGTCGCCGTACTAACCGGTCGCCTGCCACTGATTTCCACATCGATGCAGAAATACCCCATCCGATTCGCCGCGGCGTGCGGCTTGGCAGTCGCCGTCGTCGGCATCCTGTCCGGCGGCGCGACGTTCGGCACGAGCTATGACACGGCGAGGGCCCTGGTCGAAGGCACCGATAACACCTCCGCTGGCTTTGGGCTGCTCAAGCTGCTGGCCACCGCGATATCGGCGACCAGCGGCATTCCGGGTGGCTTCTTTTCGCCGTCGCTGGCGGTGGGCGCCGGGCTTGGCGCCGACCTCGCTGCCCTGTTTCAGGACATCCCGCTGAGCGCCATCGTTCTGATGTCGATGGTCGCGTACTTTTCCGGTGTGGTGCAGGCTCCCATCACCTCGTTCGTGATCGTCGCGGAAATGACCGACAGCTACGGCATGACCGTGCCGCTGATGATGGCTTCCATCATCGGCAGCGGCACCGCCAAACTGATCGGCGCAAGACCGGTCTATCTCGCGCTGGCCGAGCCGGTGCGGGCGTCCATGACGAGCGCCAGCGAGGCTGCGGCGACACCGGGCAAGGATGAGGACAAACCGCCCCCCGGAGAGGTTCCGACAGCACGGGTCGCGGCCGCGCAACCGGTCGAGCAGCCGGCGGCCTTCGACGACCTTCACGAAGACGAAGAAGACGAGGCCGAACGTCCGGCCGCGCCTCCGCACAAGCCCCCGTCGAACAACGAAGACGAATAGCCCGGCCGGGCTCAATGCGCGAGTATCCGCACGCTCTTGGTGTACTGATGATCCATGACGTTCGGAACGACACCCACCACGTAGGGCTTGATCAGACGCTTGGTGGTGTAGAAATAGATCGGCAGCACCGGTAGGTCACGGATCACGATGCGCTCAGCCTGGCTCATGAGCTGCAGGCGTTGCTGCGGATCGCGCTCGGCCGAAATTTCGGCCAGCAGTTGATCATATTCCGGATTGCTGTAGCCGTAATCATTGGCGCCGTGTCCGGTCTTCAGCAATTCAAGAAACGCGAAAGGATCGTTGTAATCACCGATCCAGGACGAACGGAATACCTGCGTCACCTTCTTGAATCTGCGGTTCTGCAGGAATACCTTCCATTCCTCGTTGATCAGCCGCGTCTGCACTCCCAACGCCTTGCGCCACATGTAGGACAGCACGATCGCGATTCGACGATGATCCTCGTGCGTGTTGTAGCGCAGCTCGATTTGCAGCGGATTCTGCTCGCTGTAGCCGGCCTTGCGGTAGAGTCGCAGGGCTTCGGCGTCGCGTTTGGCCTGCGTCCAATCCGCCCATTCGGGGCGTGCGGCCTCGTAACCGGGGGTTCCCGGCGGAACCCAGCCATAGGCCGCAGTCTCGCCGAGACCGCGGACCTTATTCAATAGGGTGTCCCGATCGACCGCCAGCGTCAGCGCCTTGCGCAGATCGGCGTTGTCGAACGGTGGCTGCGTCAAATTGAATCCGTAGAAATAAAGGCCAAAGTAAGGGTCGATGTGAAGCTCGCCCGGCAGGTGTTCACGTATCCAGTCGATCTGGGACACCGGAATGTCGTAGGTCCAGTCGATCTCCCCGGCCCGGTAACGCTTGAGTTCCGCCGAAAGGTTCTCGGTCGGGTAATAGCTCACCGCTTCCACGACCGTGTGTGCGTCGTCCCAATAGTGCCGATTGCGTACCAGTTCGATATGCGACTGGACCACCCACTCACTCAAAGTGTAGGCACCGTTGCTGATCAGCTTGCCGGGCCGCGTGAACGCGGCGCCATACTTCTTGAGACTTGCTCGGTGGATCGGGTAACACACCGGATGGGTGAGCAGACTGAGCACATACGGTGCTGGTGTAGCCAACCGAAGTTCCAGCGTGTGCTCATCCAGGGCGCGAACGCCGAGCGCGCTCGGTGGCGCCAGGCCCGAGACAATTGAAGCCGCGCCCTTGATCGGCATCAACATCTGTGCGTACTGTGAACCGGTCGCTGCATCCACGCCGCGGCGCAGTCCCGCCACGTAGTCCTGGGCGGTGACGGGATCGCCGTTTGACCAGGATGCATCGCGACGCAGCTGGAAGATGTACCGCAGCCCATTATCCGACACGGACCAGCTCACAGCTCCGCCCGGAACCAGGCTGCCATCCGGCGCTTCTCCGACCAGCCCTTCGTACAGGTCGCGAAGAATGTTGTGCGCGGTCACTCCGGTCGCCTTCTGAGGGTCCAAGGATTCCGGCTCGGAATAGTTTCCTTTGTGAAGAACCTGCTGCGCAGCCGGCGCCAAATCGAGCGCTGGCACTGCGGCGAAAGCCGGGCCAGGAATCACGAAGGCAAGCGCGATCAGAAACACCCGACTGGGGCGCGGACCTCGCCATCTCGCCGCGATGCCGCTCATGAAAAAACCACCGGCAGACGGTACGTCCTGGCCGGTGGTTTCGAATTCACCGGTCCCGGCTCAACGCAGGTAGTTCAACCATTGGCGAGCGTTCTTTTCGCTGTCCGGATACTTGGTTGCCGCCAGTAAAGCGGTGCGGGCGCGGTCGTTCTGGCCGACATTGTAGGCGGCGACACCCAGCAGCAATTGAGTGGAACCCACCTTATCGACGCCTTTTTGGAGCGCCTTGCCGAACGCATCCAGCGCCTCGTCCCAACGCTCCTGCTCGACATAAATTTGGCCTAGTTTCCTGTAGATGTCTCCCTCATCCGACAGCCGCGCTGCCGTCTTCAGGCTGGCTTCGGCTTCGTCATATTCGCGTGCCAAAATATAGGCATCTGACAAAGTCTGCAGATTCTTCGCTGACCTGGACACCACTCCCTTCTTGATGCCTTCGTCCCAAAGCTTGGCAGCCTTGAGCGGTATTCCGGTCTGCATATAGAGACCCAGCAGATTTCGATATTCCGCCTCGCGGCTCAAAAAACCCTGCCGCTCCGCTAACGCCAGCACGGCAACAGACTCCTGATCCTTTTCGACTTCGTACAAAACCGAGGACAACTGACGCCAGTACTGCTGATTATCTGGCGCCATCCCAACAAGTCGAATCAACGTGTCGGCACACTGCGAGTACTGCTTCAGCTCATAGTGAAGCGCCAGCTTGAGTTGCAGCCACTGCTCCTTGGGAGCCGGTGCTTTCTTCAGCGCGATGTCAACCTGAATCAAGGCGTCTCGAAATCGCTTTTTTTCGAGATATGCCGCCGCCAACTGAACGTGTGCCTCGGGAGAAGGCGGCTTGCACGCCTCCTTGATGTAACGTTCCAGAAGGCTGATCGCCTTGTCGTAGTTTTCGGCAGCGATATAAAGCTGGCCTGTGTTGTAAAGCAGATTCTCTTGAGGCTGCTGCGGCAATGCGTTGAGTTTCAACGCTTCCTCGAATGCCGGTATTGCCTGCACGTAGCGATTTTGCTGTGTATATACGTAACCAAGGGTCTGAAAGACGATCGCTCTCTCATAACCGTCGGTCTTATCTGCGATATCCCGCAGCTTTTTTTCGGCAGTCGAGTAATCCTGCTTCTCAAGCGCCTTCTGAGCAGCCTCAACAACCCTGTAGGTCGCTTCGGACATACCGCTGGACTGACCGGTTTCAGATCCGCAGTCCGCTTGTTGTGCGCTCAAGACAGGGGTGAAGCACAGCATCAGCGCCAACAAAGCCGCGCCAGTGGTCGTGGTTCGAATCATGCGCCTCAACTCCTATTCCCCTAGCTGGAACTGGTAAACCTTCACGCCAGAGCTCTCTTGGGCGACGCCATTGACGATCCTCGGCTTGAACTTGGAACGCCGGGCGGCACTTGAAGCTGCAGAGTCGAACATTCCTGGCGGGTTGCCCTCCAGTACACGAACATTCTTGACCGAGCCATCCGGATTCACGGTGATCTGAAGTTTGACGTAACCACCGATCCCCGCTCTTGCTGCACGCTGAGGATAGGTTGGCGTGATGTCAACCAAGGCAACCAACTCACCGTCGCCAAAAGATGCGGCATCGTTCGCCGAGAAAGTTCCGAGAAATGGACCGCCCGTGACGTTTGTGGGCAGATTCAAATTAGGAACCTTGAAAGGTGTCGGCGCCTCTTGCTGCGGCTTCTGCTGCTGAACTTCCAACTCCGGCGGCGGCGGTGGCTCTTTGGGGGGCGGTGGCTTTTCCGGTTTGGTTCGCGTCTTCGTCTCCAGGCGTTCGTCACGCTTGAGCCGAACGAAGTCCACGACGTTGTACTCCTCGGTATCCGGCTTCTTGTCTGCACCACTGAGGATCAGATAGTGCATCAGCCAGAACAGCGAGAACGCGATCAGTACCGCAAGACCGGTGGCAGCGATCCTACGCATGCCCTAGCCGCCCGACGGCTCGGACGCCGCGATAGACACATTCAAAACACCGGCACTTCTAACCTGATCCATCACCTGGACCAAGATTCCAGTCTCCGAAGCCTTGTCGGCAATGATGACCACTGATCCTTCCGGATTCTCCGCGTGGAGACGCTCTACGTTGGCCCGCACCGCTCGAATATCGACTGCTCGCTTGTCAATCCAAACGTCTCCATTGTCCCGGATGGCGATCAGGATATTGCCGCGTTCCTTGCGCTCGGCGGTATTGGCGCTCGGGCGGTTGACGTCGATACCCGCCTCCTTGACGAAGGACGTGGTCACGATAAAAAAGATCAGCATGATGAAGACAACGTCAAGCATCGGCGTCAAGTCGATACCGGCGTCATCTTCTGAGCGCCTCGATTTGCGGCTCATCAGAATTCCTCAGTGCGTAATCATATGATCGCCAAGCCTGCGTAGCTCACGATCAACGATGTGCTCAAAACGGGAGATTGGGTAGAGACCAGACAATGCCAGGACCATGCCCGACATGGTGGGCAGAGTGGCCGCCGAAACGCCGGAAGCCATAGCTCGAGCATTTCCCGTCCCCAGCGCGGCCATTACTTCGAATACCTGGATCATTCCCGTGACCGTCCCAAGCAGACCAATTAATGGGCAAAGGGCAACAACCGCCTTGATCAAAGTCAAGGATCCAGCAAGCTGCCGGCTGGCTTCGGCCAGCATCTTTTCCTTGACCTTTTTCGCATACCAGGACGAGTGGTCCGTTCGACCGCTCCAAGCATTTTGCGTACTCGATACGAGTTTGGGCATTACGCGCCAGTAATACAAAACGCGCTCGAAAATCATGGCCCACAGAATGACTGCAACCAGCAGAAGCACTTGAACAATTAGTCCCCCTGCTTCCAGGAAGTCGCGGACGTTATGAAATGGCTCGAGTAGAAAGTCCATGGAAGCCGACCTCAGGCTCTGGTCTTCTCGGCATGCTCGGCAATGATGCCTGCGCTCTCTTCTTCAAGAACCTGGATCAATGCCTTGCTCCGCGAGGACAGGAACGCATGCAGGAGCACCATCGGGATTGCCATGATCAAACCCTGGACCGTGGTCGTGAGGGCCTGTGAGATACCGCCCGCCATCAGCTTGGGGTCCCCTGTACCAAACAACTGAATCTGCTGGAAGGTGATGATCATACCGGTGACAGTGCCCAGCAGGCCGAGCAGCGGACCAACCGCTGCCAGGATCTTCAGCGCGGACAGCCCTTTCTCAAGCGGCGGGATTTCGCGCAGCACGGCTTCATCAAGTCGTAGCTCAAGCGTTTCGGTATCGACGTTCGGGTCCTTGCTGTATACGGACAGAACGCGTCCCAGAGGATTGTCTTCCGAAGGGCTATCGATGTTGCGCTTCTGTCGCGACATCTTCGCACCCACGGCAGACAGCACAAAGAACCGGAAGATTGCCATCAGAATACCGATCAACGCGAGCCCCATGATCACGTACCCGACAACGCCGCCCTGCTGCGCCTTCTCGACCAGACCTGGCGCCTGAACCAAAACTGCCAGCAATGAACCGCGCGTGGGGTCAATCGTCGCTCTCACATAACCCGAAGTGGCCTCTTGCAAATCTTCGGCCGTACTGAGGTACCTTGACGCCGGCTGGCGTGAGAGCTCGGACAGAACCTTACTTTCCGGCAGATAGTTTAGGAACTGGCCATCAGAGACCGCCGTGAAGGAACCTATGCGGGTAACTGCTTGGGTGGTTTGCTCACCGTCTGGCGTAACGACCTCGCCTGGGAACGTGACTACTCGCCCGGTTTCGGTCATCTCACGCTGGATTTCGTACCAGAGCTGCTCAAGTTGAGCGATCGACGGAAGCGCTTTGGATTGCGCCAGCTTCTGCAGGAAGTCTTCGCGCTCGGGAAATTGCGCGCTGATCAAAGAGTTATGGATGGTCGATGCCGCATCACCGGCAACTTGGCGGACGACGCCAAACATCTCGCCTAGCGTGCCAGCCTTCGCATCAAGCTGAGTCTGAAGCTCTGTCAGCTTCTTCTCGTTGGCATCAAACTGGGCGCTCAGTCGTTCACTGCGCTGTTGCTCGGCCGCCTGCGCACGCTTCGCTTCCGCAAGCAACTGGGACTGCTTGTTCCGGTCCTGCAAAAACGATTGCTCGCGTGACTTGTTCAGCTGCTCCTCCTGAGCACGAACCGTACGCGTCTGATTCAACAACTCCTGCAGGCTACCTTGCGCCAAGCCCGGTGTAGAAACCGAGCTCAGCAAAAATGCCGCAGCGGCCAGCCCAAGGTTACGCATGGCTCTAGTCGTCATTACTTGACCTCCTGCGGCGCGTGGACAGGAATTGTGATCAGATCAGGCGCCGCCTGCTTCTTTGCAATACGCAAACCTTGTGTAACTGATTTGTGGAAATCGTCGTCGACAATCCAAGACTTGGCGTCAGCATCCCAATAGCCCGTCTCTTCACCATCCAACGTCTGATACATCAACGCTATACGACCTACACGCAGGAAATCGACCTGCTTGTTGCCTTGGTCGCCGGGAAGCGGACCTTGATATGACTCAATTGTTCGGCCGTACTCCATTTCCACCGAATATGCTTCAAGCAAACGTCGATATTTCTCGGCCGTGGTGACATCGGCACGGGACATGATGTCCTTGAGCTCGGTGATCCGGGTCTCTCGCTCAGTCGGAAGGAAGGGTGCGTCGAGTTCCACGAAGGTGTCTAGTGTCGCGAGCATTTTCTGCATCATTGGATAGACTTCGCGGTTCGTTGTTTCAATCTGCTCGAGCTGCTCCTGAATCGAACCGACTTCGTCGGTCTGCGACTGGACCTGAACGGCCAACTGTTCGTTGTATTGTTTCAAGCTTTGCGTTTCGCGCACTGCAGCCCGGTACTCATTGAGCATCTTCTGAGTCTGATCATCCAACTGATCAATTTTTTGCTGCGAGCGACGCGCCGCGTCGTCCGTAGCTTGCTGCTCGTTGACGACCCTCTGCGCCGTTTGCGCACTGGCAATCCCCGGCGTTCCGGCAATCATGCAAGCGGCGACGAAAAAAATTGCGGAGCTTGCTCCGCTTCGTGTTTGTTGACTGAGCATTACCCTTTTCCAGAAGTCGGTGATTCGATCTGAAACACGCGATTGCGTTACAAATGCTTGTGTGCCCGTGTTTCGATATCGTCGCGAAATGTGCGACGGCCTTCGATCTCGAGTGCCGATCAGTGCGGGACCGCGATGGGCGACCGGCCGCGCTGGGATCAAGCGCAGGCAAGCATCTTATCAGCGCTGCGCTCGATTGTGGTGCGTCATTGATTGGCAGACTAGCTTGAAGCACAAGCTATGCCAGCGCATGGAGCTCAGCCTCCGTGAAGGACACCATCGTCATTGCACACGTTGCGCTTCTCCATTGTGTCACCCGCCCCGGCCCGAAGAAATCGGACCAATCTGCCCGGAATGACTTTCGATAGTGCCGGAACGCATCCAAGTCGAAATAAAAAAAGGAGGGCTGTTGCCAGCCCTCCCTCATCCACAAGTCGACAGTAAGGCTTAGAACGTAAAGTCGTACTCGAGGCTCAGACGGACATAGCGTGGCGTCTGGTAGGCGGTCGGATTGTTGTAGCGATAATCCGGGACGCCCGGGCCAAAGTCCTGCTCTTCGATCTCGAACACTTCTGTCTCGTCGTCATTGTCAAAGACATTGATGACGTCCAGGCCCACCGTCAGGCCCGGAACCACCATTGGCTTGTAGCGCGCCGAAAGGTCGAGCGACCATATCCACGGCGTCTCGCCACGGCTAGCGCGCGGGTTGAGCTCACCGTACGAATAGAACGACTCGGAGCCGTACTCAGCCGCGAAAGCATCTGACGGATGGTTGCCGAACGCATTGATCGGACGGCCCGACTGCACCAGCAGATTGGCGCCGATGTCCAGCTCTGGCAGAACTCGGTACGCGCCGAAGGTCTTGAAGCGGTGACGGCGGTCATTCGGCAAGTAGCCGTAGGAACCATCAACCAGACCCGGCTGGTCGAAGCCGGTCGTCAGACCTGCGTCGTCCTGACCGTTGTCAGACCGGACATAGCCTTCAACGTTGCCGTAGCTTTGAGACCAAGTATAGGAACCCTGGACTGTCCACTTGCCATCCCAGATCTTCTCGAAGGTGAATTCGAGCCCGTTGTAGTAGCGCTCACCCTTCGGATAACCCGTCTGCGCGCCGGAAATAGCGACATCTTCGGCTACACCATCACCATCAAGGTCAACCTGAATATTCAGGTCGCTGCCCGGATTGGTCAGGACGTAATAGTCGAATCCGGAGGCGTAGAAGTCATCATAACCATTGCCCGCCGCATACTCGTTCAAAGCAGCATCAATCGCGATGTCTTCAAGCGTGCTCTTCAGATCGCGATGGATGAAGGTCAGGCCAACCTGCCACTTGTTGCCGATGGCCTGCTGATAGCCGATCACGAACTCGTCCTGATACTGAGGCTCGATCGTGGAGTCCACCGCAGACTCTGTTGGGTGAACCGACCCGTCGCCATACACCGTGGTGCTGTACGGGGTCGGCGTCGCATCGACGAAGTTCGGAAGCCCGTTCTCGTCGTACGGATTCGCATCATCGACATCATAGCGACGACGAATATACGTTTCCGCACCGGCCAGACGCAGGTTGGTGTTGGTCGCAACCGGGATGTAGTAGCGGCCGTACTTCAGCAGCAGCTTCTTCGTTCCTTCGCCACCGGAAAGGTCATACGAGAGACCGAGGCGCGGTTGCAGCTGGTCCTTCGTCTTGATGAACGTATCGCCTTTAGCGTTCTTGTTGTCGAAGGTTTCGTTACGCAGGCCCATCGTCAGCACCAGACGATCATCAACATACCAAGTATCTTCGATGTAGTACGCGCTGCTGTCGGTTTCGAAGGCACCGATGTTCTCGTAGAAATCGGTATAAACAGCACGGTCGAACGAATCGTCCTCATACTGGGCCCGATTAAAATAGACAAGCCGAGCAGTGTCGCCAGTCGACGGATCCATGTAGTTGCCGGGGATATAATCGCGGTTGTCTACGGAGTTGTTCTCGAGATCGTAGCCAACGCGAAGACGGTGGTCCTGAGTCTCCCAGACCAAATCGGCGCGATAGGCCTTACGCTCGTCCAGATTGGTGTCAATCAGTGACAGTGGCGAAAATCCGATGATGCCGCCACCGATGTTGGTCGCCGAGATGTAGGTGCTGGTCGCCGGATTGCCGATCGTGGTGGAATCCTCGTCTTCACTCTTGCCCGCGAGCAACGACAAGGTGAGGTTGTCGAGCAGCTTGCCAGAGTAACGACCGATCATGATCTCGCCGCCCAGGTTGTAAACGCGCGAGTCGAGTCCGTTGTTGGTGGTGTCAGTCACCTCATCTTCATTCTTGATGTAGGTGAACTCGACGTTGTGACCATCCGCAACCACGCCATCGAGCTTAACGCCATAGAACGGGGTGTCGCGTTCACGATCGAAGACCTGTTGAGCGCCGCCGACGGTGCCACCTGCCAACGTATACGTTTCCGGACGATCACGCAGTTCGCCGATCGCATAGAAAAACAAGCGATCTTTGATGATTGGACCACTGGCAAACAAGTTGACGGTGCGCTCTTCGAATTCGTCGTTATCGTTGTTAACGAGGTAGACGCGATCGCCGGAGTCTTCGTCGGTGTAGATTGAGCTCGGGGCATAAGAGCGCAGCGATTCCGGCTCCCAGTAGATATTGGCTCCGACCTTGAACTCGTTCCCACCGCTCTTGGAGGTCATGTTGACAAGACCACCAGTGGAGCGACCGAATTCCGCACCGTATCCGGCGCTGTTGACCTGGAATTCGCGGATGAACTCGAACGGGATCACGGAGAAGCCAAGGCCGGTCCGGAAGTTAGAGATATTGAAGCCGTTGAAGTAGTAAACGTTCTCGCCGACCGACGAACCGCTGAACGACGCGAGGTTGCCGAATGCGGAGTCACCCAGCGTCGTGCCCGGAGCCAGCAAAGCGACAGCGGTCAGGTTGCGCGCAATCGGCAACTGATCGATCTGTTCTTCGCTGAAGTTGATGGTGGTGTCCGTCGACGTCACGTCGATCGGAGAAATCGCGGCACCGACAACCTGGACGGTGCCCAGGTCGGCGTTGGTCGAGGTTTCGAACGATACGGACGTGCCGGTACCGATGCGAACCGAAACGATCTTTGCGACGTCCGGCTTGCCTTCACGCTTGAGCGTGACCTTGTACGACCCGGTCGGCAATGCACTGAAACGGAAGCGTCCATCGTCTCCACCAGTCGACGTGAACGTTGCTCCCGTTGCCGTATTTTCAATGACGATGGTGCCGTCATCCCCCCCGGGGACGGTGCCGTAAATCGCACCTTCCACGTTACTCTGCGCGTATGCCACGCCCGACAGACTCGCAGCGCCAACGCCTACGGCGAAAAGCATGCTGCGAGCAGCCAACCGAAGTCGGCCCTCTGTGCTGAGTTTCATCAGAACTTTCTCCCTACGAATTTAGTTGCCCCCGAATCGTGCACGCGGGAACGCGAGTACGACGCCCGGGACCTAGCGATGCAGGCGGAGAGTAGCCCCCGGTATTGGGGCCGTCAAGAATGTGTAACCAAGTGGTGCGGTGCGCTGTTGCGGTGCGTCAAAAATGCCCCGTTTTCGGGCAGAAGTGGCGGTTTTAATTGATTTTATTCATCGGTCGCGCTGGCATCATTGCATTCCCAATCGACGCCCGCGGGGTCGGAATGCACGTTCGCAGACGAGGGGCCGCGTGGGCGGGGTGATGCCTGATCACCCCGCCTTCGGGTTTTCACTCCACGGTGATGCAGTCCTTGTTGGCCGACAAGGTTGCTTCGCCGACGCCGGATACCTTGATCAGGTCTTCGGGGACCTTGAACGGCTGGGCACTGCGGTACTCGATGATGTCCTCGGCCTTGGCTGCGCCGATATTCTTGAGTTCCATGAGTTCTTCGGCGGTCGCAGTGTTGATGTTGACCGGGCAACTCCAGGCAGAAAACGAGATCAGGCCGGCGGTGAGCAGACCTGCGATTCGGGCATATTTCATTTCGACACTCCCTGTCCAAAGTGATTTACGCCTCGCCTTGCGAGACGAGCTCAATTTAGCGAGCTGTGGCACATTTGGAATCCCCTGCCTAGGTGATATTTGGCCTTCAATGCGACAAATTCGTTCCGATTCCGTACTTGAATCCGCCCTGGTCCGCGGGTCGGCTTTACTAATGACAGCGGCTCAGCCCCCTCGTCGCGCACTGCCTGCACGTCTGGATACGGATAGGGCAGGCGCCGCTGTTCCAACTGCTGAGACCCGGCTTCGCAGCGTTGGTCTGATGCGCATCAATCATGCGGGCGAGGTGGCAGCTCAGGCGCTTTATCACGGCCAGTCGATGACCGCTCGAGATGCGAAAACGCGTCAACACATGCTGTCTGCCGCAATGGAAGAGAAGGATCACCTGGCGTGGTGCGAGGCCCGTCTCGCGGAGCTGGGCGCACGGCCGAGCCGATTGCAGGCGTTCTGGTACGGCGGCTCGTTTGCAATCGGCGCGCTGGCGGGACTCGCCGGTGACCGCTGGAGTCTGGGTTTCGTCAACGAAACCGAACGGCAGGTCGCCGAACACCTGGACGAGCACATCGCGCAACTGTCCGATTCGGACGTGCGCAGCCGCACGATTCTCGAACAGATGCGTCTGGACGAGCAGCGTCACGGCGACGAGGCAGCCCTGGCCGGCGGCCGGCCACTGCCGGCGCCGGTGCGCCGGTTGATGCGGCGGGTTGCGGCCATGATGAAGTGGACGGCCGGCCGCTTCTAGTCGAAGTAGCGCCCGTCCGCTTGCTTATCGGGCGATGTTCCGACCGTAGAAGATTTCCATGATCTCGTGGTCGACGCGATTGCGAATCCGCTTGGATTCACGCGGCGGCAGCTCACGAGCGCCTTCTCCGAACAGGTAGGTGTCGAGGTCCAGGTCCTTGAGGCGCATCTTGGTGTGGAAGAAGTACTCCTGGTAGACGTTGACGTCGACCATGTCGTACCGGTCCTTGATGCCCTTGGAGATGAAGTTCTGGATCGAGTCGATGTTGTGGTCGATGAAATGCTTCATGCCGCGCACGTTGCGCGTGAAACCGCGCACGCGGTAGTCCATGACCACGATGTCCGACTCGAAGCTGCTGATCAGGTAGTTGAGCGCCTTCAACGGCGAAATCTTGCCGCAGGTCGAAACGTCGATGTCGGCGCGGAAGGTACTGATGCCGGCGTCCGGGTGGGTTTCCGGATAGGTGTGGACCGTGATGTGACTCTTGTCCAGATGCGCGACGACCGAATCCTTGTGCGTGGCCGGCGTGGGCAGGCCATCCAGATGACCTTCGGATATCAGCATCGTCACCGAGGCGCCCTGCGGATCGTAATCCTGCCGCGCCACGTTGAGGATGTTCGCGCCGATGATGTCCGCGACCTCGGTGAGTATCGCGGTCAATCGCTCCGCGTTGTAGGCCTCGTCGATGTATTCGATGTATTCCTGCTGGTGGCGTGCCGAACGCGCGTAGCAGATGTCGTAGATATTGAAGCTCAGCGACTTGGTCAGGTTGTTGAACCCGTGCAGCTTGAGCTTCAGATCCTTGGCCTTGGTGGGTTTGGTCAACGTGGGCGTCCCCAATCTAATGGCGGCTCTGGTGGCGGCAGAGGAAATCGGATGCTGATTTGTTCAGCGAGGAACCGCTAATTATCGCAATTTCGTGACGCTTTCGCGACTCATGCGGGCGAGCGCAATTCAAAGTCGTGCGTCACATTGGCGGCCTTGGACAACATCAGCGAGGCGGAACAGTACTTGTCCGCCGACAGCTTGACGGCTCGTTCCACCTGGTTCGCCTTGAGGTCATTGCCGATCACCACGAAATGCAGATGAATATCGGTAAACACCTTGGGCTCGGTCTCGGCGCGTTTGCCCTTCACTTCCACGTAGCAGTCAAGCACCGGCTGGCGCGCCTTCTTGAGAATATGCACGACGTCCACGGCGGAGCATGCCCCGACCGACATCAGCATCAATTCCATCGGACGCATGCCCAGATCACGCCCGCCCAGATCGGGCGGCCCGTCGATCACGATGCCATGACCGCTGCCGCTTTCGCCGATGAAGGCCATGCCTTCGACCCACTTCACACGTACTTCCATCGCTGTCGCTCACCTCCGGGCCATGCTATTTTTCGTGGATCGCCGGTCCCAACAATGGCGAGTCCACCGGGGGTTATTCGATGTTTCACAAGCCGGCCATCCAGGAGTTCATCGGACGGGCCCACAAACGCAGCTATCCGCCCAAGCACACCCTGATACACGCTGGCGATCTGCCCACGAGCCTCTACCTGATACTCGAAGGGTCCGTCAGCGTGCTCGTCGAGGACGAAGACGGGCGCGAGATGGTACTCGCATATCTCAATCCCGGCTCGTTTTTTGGTGAAATGTGCCTGTTCCCGGAACAGAACGTACGCACCGCCATCGTCCGCACGCGCACCCCCACCTTGGTCGCGGAGATCGGATTCCACGCGTTTCATCAGCTCTCGCACGAAATGCCGGACGTGATGTACGAGATTGCCGGCCAGCTCGCAGCGCGCCTGCGCGACACCAGCCGGCGGCTCGCCGATCTCGCCTTTGTCGATGTTGCCGGCCGCGTGTCGCACGAACTACTGGCGCTGTGCGGACAACCGGACGCACAGCCCAATCCGCGCGGCATGGTGATTCGCATCAGCCGACAGGAACTGGCGCGCATCGTCGGCTGTTCCCGCGAGATGGCCGGTCGCGTACTCAAGAAACTGGAAGAAGACGGTCTGGTTCAGGTCACCGGCCGCAGTATTCTGGTCATCAACGCGGTGCCACGGCGCGCAATCGCCTGATCTCGGCGGCGCGGGCGATCAGGCCAGCAGACGAAGCAAGGCCGCCGCAGGGCTGGGCTGGCGCATCAACGACTCGCCCACCAGAAACCGGCGCACGCCTGAGTCCGTCATTCGCTTCACGTCCGCGGCGGTGCCGATTCCGCTTTCGGTTACCACGTCCGTAGCTTCCGGCAGCAGCGGCAACAGCTCCAATGTGGTTTCCAGACGGGTTTCGAAGGTCCGCAGATTGCGGTTGTTGATGCCGAGCAGGCAGCGGCCCAGCAAGCCGGCGTCGAGCACCGCATCCAGTTCCTCGCGGTCATGGATTTCCAGCAACACGTCCATGCCGAGCTCGGTCGCGCAGGCCGCCAGTTCACCCATCTGCCCGGTACTCAGCGCGGCGGCGATCAGCAGGATGGCATCGGCGCCAATCGCACGTGCTTCATAGATCTGCAATTCGTCGATCATGAAGTCCTTGCGCAGGACTGGCAGATCGCAGGCGCCACGCGCCTGTTCCAGATAGACCGTTGCGCCCTGGAAAAAGCGCTCATCGGTCAGGATCGACAAACAGGCCGCGCCGCCGCTTTGATATTCGCGCGCCAGCCAGGACGGCTCGAAGTCCGCCCGGATCAGGCCCTTGCTCGGACTCGCCCGCTTGATCTCGGCGATCACGCCCACACCGTGCGCAGCCTTCCTCGAAAGCGCGGCCGCGAAACCACGCGGGGCGGCCTGCTCGTCCGCCAATCCGTGCAGCGACGCCCGACTATGCCGTTTGCTCAGCGCCGCAATCTCCTCGCGCTTGACGGCGAGGATGCGTTGCAGGATGTCCTCGCTCACGAAAGGCCTCCGAGCTCGCGCGTCACGGCAATGAATGCGTTGAGCTTGCGGCGCGCCGCGCCGGAAGCAATGGTGCGTGCAGCCAGCACAACACCATCATCGATACTCGGGCATACACCGCAGACATAAAGCGCCGCGCCGGCGTTGAGCGCCACGATGTCCGAGGCCGTGCCCGCCTTGCCGTCGAGCACGTCCAGCAGCACCGAACGCGAATGCCTGGGGTCTTCGACCCGAAGATTGCGGCTCGCGGCCATCGGCAGGCCGAAATCCTCGGGATGGATTTCGTACTCGCGAACCTCGTTGTCGCGCAGTTCACCGACCAGCGTAGCGGCGCCGAGCGAAATCTCGTCCATGCCGTCCTTGCCCCACACCACCAGCGCACGCGACACGCCCAGACGCTGCAGCACGCGCACCTGGATGCCCACCAGATCCGGATGGAACACGCCCATCAGGATGGTCGGCGCGCTGGCGGGATTGGTCAGCGGGCCGAGAATGTTGAAGATCGTCTTGACCCCCATTTCACGACGCACCGGGCCCACCGCCTTCATCGCCGGGTGGTGGCGTGGCGCGAACATGAAACCAGCACCACACCGATCCAGCGATTCCGCAACCTGCGCCGGATCGAGATCAATGCAGGCACCCAGCGCCTCCAGCACGTCGGCCGCACCGGACTTGGAGGACACGCTGCGATTGCCGTGCTTGGCGACATGCGCGCCGGCCGCCGCCGCCACGAACATCGAGGCGGTCGAGATATTGAACGTCTGCGCCCCATCGCCGCCGGTGCCGACGATATCGACGAAATGCGGATAGGCCGGCGTCTCCACCTTGACCGCGAATTCGCGCATCACCTGCGCCGCCGCCGCGATTTCGCCGATGGTTTCCTTCTTCACGCGCAGTCCGGTGATGATCGCCCCCGTCATCACCGGCGAGACTTCGCCGCGCATGATTTGGCGCATCAGATCGACCATCTCGTCATGAAAGATTTCGCGATGCTCGATGGCGCGCGTCAGCGCTTCCTGCGGGGTGATCGACACGGTCAGCGGGCCTCCAGAAAGTTCCTGAGCATGGTATGCCCGTGCTCGGTCAGGATCGATTCCGGATGAAACTGCACGCCTTCGATCGGCAGCGTCTTGTGCTGGATGCCCATGATCTCGTCGACGGCGCCGTCCGCGGTCGCGGTCCATGCCGTCAGTTCGAAATCGGCGGGCAGAGAGTCGCGCTCGACCACCAGCGAGTGATAACGGGTCGCAGTGAACGGTGAAGGCAGACCGTAGAACACGCTCTGTTGGCGGTGCTCGATGGCGCTGACCTTGCCGTGCATGACTTCACGTGCACGCACCACCTTGCCGCCGAAGGCTTGCCCGATCGCCTGATGCCCGAGACACACGCCGAGAATCGGAAACTGACCTTTGAGGCGCTGGATCAGGTCCAGGCAGATCCCGGCTTCGTTGGGCGTGCACGGCCCCGGCGACAGCACGATATGGCTCGGCCGCTTGGCAGCAACCTCGGCTACGCTGATTCGGTCGTTGCGATACACCTCAACGTCGGCGCCCAGTTCCCCGAAATACTGCACCAGGTTGTAGGTGAACGAATCGTAGTTGTCGATCATCAGCAGCATCGGCTCGCCCCCCTACACGCTGGCGGCGGCACGCAGCATCGCGCCGGCCTTGTTCATGGTTTCTTCCCATTCCGCCTGAGCGTCGGAATCCGCAACCACACCGCCACCGGCCTGCACATAGATGCGTCCGTCCTTGATCACCGCGGTGCGGATCGCGATCGCCATGTCCATGTTGCCGGACCAGGCAAGGTAGCCGACGGCGCCGCCGTAGATACCGCGCTTGACCGGCTCCAGTTCGTCGATGATCTCCATTGCCCGTACCTTGGGCGCGCCGGAGAGGGTGCCGGCCGGGAACGCGGCGGCCAGTGCGTCCAGCGCGTGCATGCCCGGCTTGAGGCGCCCGCGCACATTGGACACGATGTGCATGACGTGCGAATAGCGCTCGATCGCCATTTTTTCAGTGAGCGTGACGCTGCCGATCTCGGCGACACGGCCGACATCATTTCGACCCAGATCGATCAGCATCAGATGCTCTGCGATCTCCTTGGGATCGGCGAGCAGCTCGGTTTCCAGCGCGCGATCCTCGGCTTCGCTGGCGCCGCGCCGCCGAGTTCCGGCGATCGGGCGCACCGTCATTTCCTGCTCTTCCACACGTACCAGGATTTCGGGGCTGGACCCGACGACGTGATGATCGTCCAGGTTCAGGCAGTACAGATACGGCGAGGGGTTGATCCGCCGCAGCGCGCGGTACAGCGCCACCGGATCGGCGTCGAAGTCGGCGGCCAGGCGCTGCGAGGGCACCACCTGCATGACATCGCCGGCCGCGATGTACTGCTTGATCTTGGCGATCGCCTCGCCATAGCTCTGCGGCGTGAATCCGGATTCGAAGCGCTCGGCCGCCACACCGCCCGATCCACGCGCCGCCGAGCGCGGCAGGGGCTGTGCCAGCAGCGCCTCAATTTCGTCGAGCCGGCGCCGTGCCCGCGCCTGATCGTCCGCATCGTCGATCGCGGCGTGCACCACGATCGTCAGGGTGGCGCGCAGTGAATCGAAGATCGCCAGTTCGTCGCAGCGCATCAGCAGAATGTCGGGCGCGCCGATCGGGTCCGGATGCTCGCGGTTGATGCGCGATTCGACATAGCGCACACAGTCGTAGCCGAAATAGCCCACCAGCCCGCCGGTGAAACGCGGCAGCCCCGGCGCCTCCTCCACCTGAAAGCGGCAGGCGTAGTCGGCGATCCACTCGAAGGGATTGTCGGAATTCGTCTGTTCGACGAGTTCACCGTCGACACGACGCTCGATCGCCGAGCCACGCACGCTGAGAATCTCGCGGCAGGGCAGACCGATGAACGAATAGCGTCCCCAGGTCTCGCCGCCCTGCATCGATTCGAACAGAAACGAGTACGGGCGATTGCCGAGTTTGAGATAGGTGCCGACCGGCGTATCCAGGTCGCCGGCAAGTTCGCGCGTCAGCGCAATGTGGGTGTAGTCCGTCATGGGGTCGAGATCGTCGAACGAGGTGGAACCGCTCTGGCGGCGGCCAATGACAAGCGCCGCGTGACACTCAGGTCAGCGCCATCGCCACCACTGGCGCAGGTTTGCGGCCTGCGCATTCGACTCCCGGATCAACATTGTCGGCAAGCTAAGAATCATCTGGACGCGCGAATGATACGCGAATTCCGCGCCGTCCCGACAAGCCCCACAGCATTCAGGTCGCCATTCATTCAGCGCTTCCCGCCGTGTGCGAGCTCGGTCAGAAAGTACAGCGTGGTCAATGCCAGTGCCACGAAAGCGGCCTCGCAAACGCGCGTCCAGCCGCCGGAGGCATAGGCAAAACCGGCGAGCGCCGAGCCGGCCGCGCCGCCGCCGAAGAACAGCGCCATGTACAGGGCGTTGAGGCGCCCGCGCACTTCATCGCCGAGCATGTAGATCGCACGCTGACCGAGCACCAGATTCACGGACACCGCGAAATCCAGGATCACCGCGGCGGCGAGCAACAGCCACAGCGAACCCGCCGCCCCGCCCCAGCCGGCCAACACGAAAGACAGCCCCGCCAGCAGGAAGGCACCGCCGGTCGCGAGCCGGGTCAGCCCCCGATCGGCAAGCCGCCCGGCCAGCGGTGCCGACAGCGCGCCCGAGGCGCCGGCCAGCGCGAACAGGGCGATGTCGCGCTGCGAGAAATCGAAGGGCGCATCTCCCAGTCGCAGGGCGATCATCGTCCAGAACGCGCTGAACGCACCGAACATGGCGGCGTGGTAGGTCGCCCGCCGGCGCAGCAGCGGCGTATCCCGGAACAACTGCCACAGGGACCGGATCAACGCGCCATATGACAGATCGCTGGGCGCAGGCTGACGCAGGGGCAGCAAGCGGCGCAGCGCCACCGCCAGCACCGCGATCGCCACGGCGGAGATCGCGTAGATCGCGCGCCAGCCGCCGAACTCGGCGACGAAACTCGACAGCGGCCGTGCCAACAGTATGCCGACCAGCAGACCGCTCATGACGTTGCCGACGACACGACCGCGCTCCGCCGGCGGCGCCAGCGAGGCGGCAAACGGCACCAGAATCTGCGCTGCGACACAGCACAGCCCCATGCCGAAGGTCGCCAGGAGGAACAGCGCGGAGCCCCGCGCCGTGGCCACCGCGATCAGACTGAGCGCGACCAGGGTGAGCAGGCCGACCGACAGCCGCCGATTTTCGAACCGATCGCCCAGCGGCACCAGCAACAGCAGGCCGAGGCCATAGCCGAGCTGGGTCAGGGTCACCACCAGACTGACGGTGGCATGGCTCAGACCCAGATCGGCGCCGATCAGACCGACCAGGGGTTGCGCATAGTAGAGGTTGGCGACGATCAGTCCGCAGGCCAGTGCGAAAGTCCAGACCAGGCCAGCACGCACCGGTGCCGCCGGCTTGCTGACGTCGTTCAAATCACCAGTCCCTTCAGCGTCCCGATCAGACGGCTTCGGCAATGGCATCGCGCATCGCCCGAATCGTGGCCTGGTAGTCGCTCGCGCCGAAGATCGCGGAGCCGGCGACGAAGGTGTCAGCGCCGGCGGCGGCGATCGCACCGATGTTGTCGGCCTTGACCCCGCCATCGATCTCCAGGCGAATCTCGTGGCCGCTGGCATCGATCAGAGCGCGCACTTCGCGCAGCTTGTCGAGCGCCGCCGGGATGAAGCTCTGTCCGCCGAAGCCCGGGTTCACCGACATCAGCAACACCATGTCCACCTTGTCCATCACGTAGCGCAGGACATCCAGCGGCGTCGCCGGATTGAACACCAGGCCGGTCTTGCAGCCGGCCGCGCGTATCGCCTGCAGGCTGCGGTCCACGTGGCGGCTCGCCTCGGGGTGAAAGCTGATCAGGCTGGCGCCGGCCTTGGCGAACATCTGTGCGAGTTCATCCACCGGTTCGACCATCAGATGCACATCGATCGGCGCGGTCACGCCGTGCTTGCGCAGTGCCTCGCAAACCATCGGACCGATCGTCAGATTGGGCACGTAGTGATTGTCCATCACGTCGAAATGCACCCAGTCCGCGCCGGCGGCGAGCACCTGATCGACTTCCTCGCCGAGACGCGCGAAGTTGGCGGAGAGAATACTGGGGGCGATGATCGGTGACTGGCGCGGCATGGGAATTCGTCCATTGCGGAAAGCGCGCGCATTATTCCGTCTGGCGGCGTCAGTTGCGAGCCCCGCCCAGCTTGCCTACATTCAGCGCCCGCTCCCGGAACCCGCCATGAACGCGATGCCTGCCCTGTACGAATCCTCGATCCAATCGCTGCCGCGCCTGCACCGCGGCAAGGTGCGGGACATTTTCGCGGTCGGCGACGAACACATGCTGATCGTCACCAGCGACCGGCTTTCGGCCTTCGACGTGATTCTTCCGCAGCCGATTCCCGGCAAGGGCACGGTACTGACCGCCGTCACCGACTTCTGGATGCGGCGCTTTTCGGAGCTGGTGGCGAACCATTCCTCGGACCTGGAGCTCTCGCAATGGCTCACGCCGGAAGAGATGGCCGAGTGCGAAGGACGCGCTGTGCTGGTCCGCAAACTCAAGGCCCTGCCGATCGAGGCCGTGGTGCGTGGCTACCTGATCGGCTCCGGCTGGAAGGACTATCAGAACACCGGCGCGGTCTGCGGCATCGCCCTGCCCGTGGGCCTGCAGATCGCCGATCGCCTGCCCCAGCCGATCTTCACGCCGGCCGACAAGGCACCGGTCGGCAGCCATGACGAAAACATCAGCTTCGCCCAGGTCGAAGCCAGCATCGGCGCCGATCTCGCGGCCCAGGTCCGCGAGCTGAGTCTGCGTCTGTACAGCGAGGCGGCGGAATACGCGCGCGAACGCGGCATCATCATCGCCGACACCAAGTTCGAATTCGGCGTCGATGCAGCCGGCAAGCTGCACCTGATCGACGAAGTGCTGACACCCGACTCCTCGCGCTTCTGGCCGGCGGATACTTACCGTCCCGGCATCAGCCCGCCGAGTTTCGACAAGCAGTTCGTGCGCGATTATCTGGAAACCCTGGACTGGAACAAGCAGGCGCCCGGTCCGAAATTGCCGGACGAGATCATCACGCGTACGGCCGACAAGTATCGCGAGGCTCAGCGCCGGCTGATCGGCTGAGTCCAGGAACACCGACGGGGGAGAAAAGCGATGACGATTGCGCTGTGGTGCGTTCTGGTGGCGGCCCTGCTGCCGTTCTGCTTCACCATGACCGCCAAGGCCGGCGGACGTTTCACGCCGCGTGCCAATCACAACCCACGCGAATTCCTGGAAGCCATCCAGGGCTGGCCGAAGCGTGCGCACTGGGCGCAGCAGAACAGCTTCGAGGCGTTCCCGATGTTCGCCGCCGCCGCGATCATCGCGCATGTCGTGGCCGGACCGAATTCGACTGCGAACCTGCTGGCCCTGCTCTTCATCGCCTGCCGCATCTTCTACGGCCTGTGCTATCTGCTGGACTGGGCGACGATACGCTCGCTGGCCTGGTTCGGCGGCATCGCCTGCGTGATCGGGCTGTTCGTGGTCGCCGCCTAGCCGATCTGCCGGCGTAGGGCGGCAACGCTTTGTCGACCGCGCTATCCGCGAGTGATCGCGCCAAGCAATGAACGCCAGTGGCGTACGCGTTCATGATGCGCCGCCAGCCAGCGTTGCCGGTCCGCCGGCAGCAGATCGAACTGATCCTCCAGAAGTTCCGGCAGATTGCGCGCACGTCGTGCCACGGCCAACCGTTCGCGCAACGGCGCGGACAACTGAAGCCATACGCCCATTTCGTAGCTCAGCAACGCCTCCGCGCCGCGGCGGAATTTCGGCCAGCGCTGGCGACCGGCAACGGTGGCTCCCTTCATGTGCTCCAACATCGCTCGCCTCCTGAAACGAAAAAAGGTGGGAAGGCATTGTGCCTCCCCACCTTTCATTTCACCGTACCGACCGGCATACCCATCAAGTCAGTACGGCTGGTTTCGCCTTCCGGAACGACGCCCGCCGATCAGGACGTGGCGCCGTCAACCGCGGCGTCAGCAGACTTCTTGGCGCTGCGCGCCTTGCTGGCGGTGGTCTTCCTGGCCTTGGTCGCGGTCTTCTTGGCCGAAGCGCTCGCCTTGCGAACGGTCTTCTTGGCCTTCTTCACGGCCGGGACTTCACCCTGAATTCGGGAGCTCACACCCTCATAGCCACTCAGAATCACTTTGGCCAGATCTTCACCGGTCTTGGTGAACGTGGTCAGCGTGTCATTGAATGCCGCAACCACCTTCTCGCGACCTTCCGGCATGTAGATGACCGGGTTGGAAACCACGGCCGCAATGCCGTCGGCCTTGGCCTTCTCGAAGCTGGCCTTGCTGTAGCCGAACAGTTCGGTAGCGGTTTCGGTGTGGGTCTTGACCAGCACCTGCACACCGTTGAGCACGACGTCGCTGGCCTGCTTGAAAGTGTCCACGGATACTTCGGCGACATCCTGGGCACGGCCCTGCACAACAACCATCTTCGACTTCACGTCATTCATCACGGTTTCCAGATTCATCTCAAACTCCTGAGTTTCGAATTTCAAATAATTGACCAATTTGGCAGTCGGCTGGCCCGACCCCTTTCGCTGCACCCAACAACTTGAGACGTTTTGTTTTGTTGCTCTGCAGCAATTTGTGCAGTGCACCATATCGCTCGGTGACGGCGGTGTCAACCTGGAGAAATTCAGCCGGGAATGGGCGCCGGCAACCGCTGCACAATCGGCGGCTGAGCCGTCAGCCCTGCTCGCGAATGAGCGCGGTAAACGGCTCGCCATAACGGTCCAGCTTGGCCTGACCGACGCCGCTGATTTCAGCGAAGGCGTCCAGGGTTTTTGGACGCTGTTCGGTCATCATGCGCAAGCTCGCATCGCTGAACACGACATACGGCGGAACGCCCTGTTCGTCGGCGAGACGCTTGCGCAGACTGCGTAGCGCCTCGAACAGATCCATGTCGACATCACTCGACAAGCCGGCCTCGTCGCGTTCGCGACCACGCTCACGGCGGCTGCGGCGCGGGGGCTTTTCGGGCAGCACGAGATGCACTTGGCGTTCGCCGCGCAGCACACTGCGGCTGTCCGGCACCAGCGACAACACCGGATAGGCGTCGCCCGATTCTGCGAGCAATTGCTGATGCACCAGGGTGCGCGCCAGCGCGCGCCACTGATCCACATCGTGCGCCTTGCCGATGCCATAGACGCTGAGCTGGTCGTGCCCGTTCTGAATGATGCGTTCGCGTGTCGAGCCCCGCAGAATGTCGATGATGTGGGCACCCCCGAAGCGCTGCCCACGCTGCGCCAGACGCGCCACGGCGGACAGGAACTGCTGGGCCTGCACGGTCCAGTCCACGGTTTCGCGCGGCTCGGTGCAGTTGTCGCACTGCCCGCAGGGACCGTTGTAGTCCTCACCGAAATAGCGCAGCTGAATGGCGCGGCGGCACTCCCCCGATTCGGCGTAGCCCAACACCTTGCGCAACTGCGTGCGTGCCTTGCGCTGCTCGTCTTCGAGCGGCTCGCCGCTGTGCGGATCGCGCTTTTTGTCGATCAGAAATTCGACGGTGCGAATGTCGTTGGCTGAGAACAACAGCGTGCAACGTGCCGGCTCGCCATCGCGCCCGGCTCGACCGGCTTCCTGGTAGTAGCCCTCCACCGTCATCGGCAGGTCGTGATGCGTGACCCAGCGGACATCGGGCTTGTTGATGCCCATGCCGAAGGCGATCGTCGCCACCACCACCTGCGCATCGTCGCGGATGAAGGCGTCCTGGTTATCGCGACGTGTTTCCGCATTGAGGCCGGCGTGGTAGGGCACGGCACGCACCCCGTCCTCGACCAGCTTGTGCGCGAGTTCGTCGACGCGCCGCCGCGACAGGCAATAGACGATGCCGGAACCACCGCCGCGCGCCTGATCCAGCAGCTCGCCATAGCTGCGCTGACCCTTGGGTCGAACGGCATAGAACAGGTTCGGACGATCGAAACTGGCAACGTGCACCGCGGCGTCGCGCAGACCGAGCTGGGCGACGATGTCGTCACGCACGCGCGGCGTCGCAGTGGCGGTGAAGGCGTGAATCGGAACGCCCGGCAGACGTTCCCGCAGACTGCCGAGCTGACGATACTCGGGCCGGAAATCATGGCCCCATTGCGACACGCAATGCGCCTCGTCCACGGTGATGCCGCTGATGCCCACGGTTTCGACGAGCCGCCGCAGGGTGGTTTCCAGAAACTCCGGCAACATCAGGCGTTCCGGCGCCAGGTACAGCAGCTTGTAGCGCCCGGCTTCGAGGTCGCGCAGCCTTTGGCCCGCCTCGGCGCCGCCCAGGCTGGAATTGAGAAACGTCGCCGCGATGCCGCTGTTGGTCAGCAGCCGCACCTGATCCTGCATCAGCGCGATCAGTGGCGACACCACGATCATCACGCCGGGCGCGAGCACGGCCGGCAACTGGAAGCACAGCGACTTGCCACCACCGGTGGGCATCACCGCGAGCAGGTCGCGGTGCGCGAGCACATCACGCACCACCGCTTCCTGGCCGGGACGAAAATCGTCAAAGCCGAAGCGGGCCTTCAGCGTGGTGTGGATGTCGGAAGAGGGGCTGTCCAAGGTGTCACGGTCGAATTCGAAATCGCCACCAGTCTACCCGTGCATCGTGTCCATGCCCGAATCAGTGCAGGGCCGAATCACAAGCGGTTGCCACGCTCAATCCGGCTAAACTGGGCGAATGATCGAAAAGCTACTCGACCGCCTGCGCCTGCAACTCTGGCAGCGGCAGCCCGCCAACTGGATCGAGGGCGTGCTGCTGACGCTGGGCCGCTATTCGATCGCGCTGGTGCGCGACTTCATGGAAGGCCAGCTGTCGATGCGGGCGATGAGCCTGGTTTACACCACCTTGTTGTCGCTGGTGCCACTGCTGGCCCTGAGCTTTTCGATGCTCAAGGCCTTCGGCGTGCACAACGCGCTGGAACCGATGCTGCTGGAGTTTCTGCGGCCACTGGGTCCCCAGGCGCAGGATGTGACCCAGAACATCATCGGCTTTGTCGAGAACATCAAGGTCAGCGTACTCGGATCGGTGGGCGTCAGCCTGTTGCTGTATTCGGCGATCGCGCTGCTGCAGAAGGTCGAGGGCGCCTTCAATTTCATCTGGCGCCTGAAACGCCCGCGCAGCTTCGGACAGCGCTTCGGCGAATATCTCTCGGTACTGATCGTCGGCCCGGTGCTGGTGTTCTCGGCCATAGGCATCACCACCGCGCTCAAGAACAGCGCCATCGCGCAGTGGGTGCTGAACCTTGGTGTGCTCGGGCCGTTCGTGTTCCTGGTCACGCAGTTCATACCGTATCTGTTGGTGGTGGCGGCTTTCACCTTCCTTTACGCCTTCATCCCGAACATCCGGGTGCGATTCACCGCTGCGCTGGCGGGTGCCCTGCTGGCCGGCATTCTGTGGCAATCGGCCAGTCTCGCCTTCGCTTCATTCGTGAGCGGCGCCACCAACTACAACGCGATCTATTCCGGCTTCGCGATCGTCGTGTTCCTGTTGATCTGGCTCTACGTAGGCTGGCTGATCCTGCTGATCGGCTGCCAGCTCTCGTTCTACGTGCAGTGCCGCGAATACCTGATGCCCAGCGCACACACGCCGTTCCTGTCGGCGTTTTCATCGGAGTATCTCGCGCTGTCGATCGTCGGCATCGTTGGCCAGCGCTTCATGAACGGCCAACCCGGCCCGCAACGCGACGAACTGGCGAAGCTATTGGGCAGCTCTCCCGAGCATGTCGATGTCTGCGTCCAGATTCTGCTGCATCACAAGATTCTGCTCGAAGCGGAACAGGAACTGCCGACACTGATGCCGGCCCGCGATTTCGGCGGGCTCACCCTCGGCGAACTGTGGCTGCTGATTCGCAGCGGCTTCGATTCGGACGGCTTGCCGATCAAGAGTGAATTCGGCCGACGCATGCGCTCACTGGTCGCAGCCGCCGAACGCGGCTTCGCCGAAGGTGACGGCAAGCGCAGCGTGCGCGACTGGCTGATCGAACAAGCACCTTGAGCCTCCCACGAGAGTGCTTTTTTTCTTATAGTGGCACTACTGTACGCGGCCGTATGGATACGCCCGCCAAGAACGAAATGGAGTGAGGAGAGCGCGTGGAAAAAGTCTGGCTCAAGGAATATCCGCCCGGCATACCGGCCGAAATCGACAGTTCGGCCTACAACTCGGTGGTGGACCTGGTCGAGAAAAGCATCGCCCGCTTTCGGGAAAAGCCGGCGTTCGAAAATCTCGATCACAGCATCAGCTATGACGAGCTCGATCGGCTGACCCAGGACTTCGCATCCTATCTGCAGAATGTGCTGGGTCTGGACAAGGGTGATCGCGTCGCGATCATGATGCCCAACCTGCTGCAGTATCCGGTTGCCCTGTTCGGCGTGCTGCGCGCCGGCATGGTGGTGGTCAACGTCAACCCGCTGTATACCCCGCGCGAACTCGAGCATCAGCTCAATGACGCCGGCGTGCGCGCGATCGTGATCGTCGAGAATTTCTGCACGACGCTGCAGAAGGTCATCGGCCAGACCAAGGTCGAGCACGTGATCACCACGCAGATCGGCGACCTGCTGCCCTTCCCCAAGCGCAGTCTGATCAATCTGGTGGTCAAGCGCGTCAAGAAGATGGTGCCCGCCTGGGACATTCCCGGCACGATTCCGCTGCGTACGGCACTGGCACGCGGCAAGGCGCAAGCCTACAAGCGCGTTGCCTTGACCCATGAAGACATCGCCTTTCTGCAGTACACCGGCGGCACCACCGGACTCTCCAAGGGCGCGATTCTGAGCCACGGCAATATCGTCTCCAATGTATTGCAGGCCCGCACCTGGATCGGCGATCTCGCCAAAGACGGCCAGGAAATCATCATCACCGCGCTGCCGCTCTACCATATCTTCGCCTTGACGGCGAACTGTCTGGTTTACTTCATCGTCGGCGCCAAGGGCGTGCTGATCACCAATCCGCGCGACATGCCGGGCTTCGTCAAGGAACTGGCCAAGCACCGCTTCACCGCGTTCACCGGTGTCAACACCCTGTTCAACGGACTGCTCAACACGCCGGGATTTTCCGAGTTGGACTTTTCCTCGCTGAAGATGACGCTGGGCGGCGGCGCCGCCGTGCAGGAAGCGGTCGCGAAGCGTTGGGCGGAGGTCACCGGCAAACCGCTGTCTGAAGCCTATGGCCTGACCGAGACTTCTCCGGCGGTCACCATCAATCCGTTCAACAAGCCGGACTACAACGGCACCATCGGTGTTCCGCTGCCGTCCACGGACGTGTCGCTACGCGACGATGATGACAACATCGTGCCGACCGGGGAACCCGGAGAGTTGTGCGTCAAGGGTCCGCAGGTCATGCAGGGCTACTGGAACCGGCCCGAAGACAATGCCAAGTCGTTCACCGCCGATGGCTACTTCCGCACCGGCGATGTCGCGGTGATGGACGACAAGGGCTACTTCAAGATCGTCGACCGCAAGAAGGACATGATCATCGTATCCGGCTTCAATGTGTTCCCGAACGAGATCGAAGGCGTGGTGGCGATGCATCCCGGCGTGCTGGAATGCGCCTGCGTCGGTGTGCCGGATACCAAGTCCGGCGAGGCGGTCAAGGTCTTCGTGGTAAAGAAGGACCCGGACCTGACGGTCGAAACACTCAAGACCTACTGCAAGGAAAGACTCACCGGCTACAAGGTGCCGAAACTCGTCGAATTCCGTGAGGAATTGCCGAAATCGAACGTCGGCAAGATCCTGCGCAAGGAACTGCGGGAATAGGCCAAGCTGCGAAGGCGCCAAAACGCTTTTTCCTTTGCGTCTTGGCGCCTGCGAAACCTGCTTCTTCGCTCACGCCGCCCACCGAAACGGCTGACTGGGCACTCGGCCGCGGCACTTGAGAATGCGGGCACTGAGGCCACCGGCCACCGGCTCAAGCCGGATACGCAGAGCCGCAGGCGATGCCTGCGATTCCTGGCCGAGATCCCGGAACAGAATGCCGATAGCGTGGCCGGTTTCTGCTGCCAGCTGCAAGCGGCGCAGGTCCTGCCCGTCGAGCCGCCCCGGCCAGGCCAGCACCGTGCCGAAACAGGCCGCACGCAACAGCTGCTCCGCCGCCCAGTGACGGGCACCTTCACTTTCGGGATTCACGACCAGCAACCTCGACAGCACGACGCCGGCGTCGGCCAATGCAGGCGCGTACGGCAGGTGCGGCGGACCAACCAGAGCCGCACGGCCGCCGGCCTGCGTCAGGCGCGCAAGCCAGGGCAGCACCAGTTGCAACTCGCCAACGCCCGGGTGCGGCAGCAACAACTCGCTCAGCGCACCCACCGGCCAGCCACCGCCGGGCAACAAACGATCGAAATCGGGGTGCCCGGTGGCCTCGGTGCGCAGACCGGCGTGTTCGCCGCCGCGCCACAGCTTCGGGTCGTCGAGCAGCGCGGCCAGCGCTTGTTCACGACTCATGGAAACACACCTTTGGCGAAAAATACCTTTTCATATGAAAAGTACTTTTGCGCCGAACCCTTCGAAGCGTCAAGTGCTCCGAAACGGCATTCGCGCTAAGTCTGCGGCAATGCTCGAAATATCGTTCCGAACCATCCGGCCACTCAGCCGTCGGGTGGCAGACGCCACTGGCTGTCGGCATACACACCAGGCTGGAACACCGGTATGCGAACGTCTTCCAGCTCCGCGTGATAGGGATTGGGATTGGTCAGCACATTGGCGACCGGCACCAGCACGTCTCCGAGCGGATGGGGGAAGGGCTGCGCGGCCAGATAGCTGATCAGCCCGCCCGGTACGGTCGTGGTCAGCGAAGTCAGCGACAGCAACACCGAATACTGGGTCTGCTGTTCGAAGAACAGCAGACCGATTTCATCGCCGGCCTGCAGCACTTCGCCGAGGCCCGGCAGCATCACCGGATCGCCCTCATCGAGCCAGCGGTTGGTGCTGTGCTCACCTTCGAGCAGACCGGTGACCTGATCATCGATCAGATACAGCTTTCCATTTCTTTGCAGGCCGACACCGATCAGCGCGATGGCTTCATGCGTCGCCCCCATGCCGGGGCTGACCGTGATGCGACCGACGGTCGGCACGCCGGCCAGCACGTAATCGTCCTCGGGAATCGTCGCCAGGGACACGAACGTGGGCCGCCCCGCACCCAAGGGGATGTCGACCGTCACCTGATCCTCCTGGACCGGCAGGCTGCCGACGCCCGCCAGGCTGCCGATCGGCATCTCGTCCAGGGCAATGCCGATTTCCGGTCCGGCCGGGGCATTCACCGAGGACTGTACCGAGATGCACAAGTCGGGCAGCGTCTCGAATTCCTCGCTGTCGAAGCCCTTCAGGTAATGGTCATACCAGGCGAGAATCGCATATACGCCTTGCACGCCGCCGCAATTGGCGGGGCCGTCCACCTGTTGCGCGAACGGCGAGAGATGACCGCTTTCCATGCTGATCAGCCGGGTATCGCCTCCGGCCTCGCGGAAGTAGCGCCAGTTCACGTAAGCGTCTGTCAGATTGAACAGGCCGTCGCGATTGCCCTGCAGGAACAGCGCCGGCACCGGTCTCAGTTTCGCTTCCGGCTCGCCATAGCCCCAGGGCTCGCCTGCGGTCTGCTGGCGACGGAAATAGCCCATGCCCCGGTCGAGCAAACCGATGAATTCATCCTCGGTCACCGGATGCGGCGAGGCCGAATCGCGGCCGATGCGCTCGATCAGGTCGTCGTAGGTGCGGACGTTGAACGACAGCGGCTGGCGCACCGCCGCGCTGTTGCACATGGTGTTCACCGCCGGCGTATTGATGGTGCCGACCACCGCCCCGTCCGAAGGCACCACGGCGAACAGGCACAGCAGCTGAATCCAGGATTGCTTGATCGCGCCACCGGCAGCCAGCGAATACAGCAGGTTGTTCCAGGTGGCGACCGGCACGATCGTGTCGATGCGCCGATCCAGCACCGCCAGCGGCAACTGCGCGGCGCCGCCATAGCTGTAGCCGAGCGTGCCGACTTTCAGGTCCTTGGTGATGCCCGTGTCGTCCTGGCGCCACAGGTGGAATTCCTCGGCGCGATCATAGAGCCAGTCGAGCAGGACCCGGGCATCCACGGTTTCCATGTCCGGACTGTTGAGTCGCGCATAGCCACCGCCATTGCGCGGCTGGCTTTCACCATGTCCGCGCTGATCCCAGCTCACCACCACGTAGTTGTGATAGGCCAGCGCCTGGGTCATTTCATCGATCGAGGTCAGGCCCGCGTGCTCGGGGTACAGCGCACCGTCCGCCGCCAGTTCCCTGCGCCGCGATCCACCATAGCCATGCGTCTGCAGCACCAGCGGAAAGACCTCGCCCTCGCAGCGTTCGGGCAGCATCACCGTCAGGAAGATTTCGGTGGTCGGCAGGGGATCGACACTCGGATCGATGTCCTGCGGCACCGGGCTGGTGAACGAATACGAGGTGGCGCTGGCCGCCTCTGGCGCCTCGCAGGTCTGATCCACGAACACGTCCCCGCCACCGTTGGTGCCACCATCGACGTCGTCGCTGGAACCACAGGCTTGCAACAGGATGAGTATCGCGAGGCAGCACAGCAGTCGGGTCGGCATGAGTTCGCGCATGGCACATTCCTGATGGCGGGACGGAAAACTGATCCGCTTTTCGCCCGGTTCCCCCTCGCGCCACAAGGACAGACCGCGCCACACAAACGGCTTGCACAGTGATGCCGGACCTCCCGACAATGCGCGACCGACGAGTTCGTCGCTCCCGACGCCCCTCCACGAGCCCTTGCAAAGCCCCCCATCCACACGCGGCACGACCAGTCGCATCGGCCGTTTCCCGTACGACCCCGCGCGCCTGCCGTTCTTCTACGGCTGGGTGATTCTGATCGGCGCCACCCTGGGCGTGCTGATGAGCGCGCCGGGCCAGACCGTGGGCGTCTCGGTGTTCACCGATTTCCTGATCGAGGCGCACGGACTGTCGCGCAATCTGCTGAGCCTGGCCTATCTGGTGGGCACCATCGGCAGCGCGCTGCTGCTGTCGCGCGTCGGACGCGCTTACGACCGCCATGGTGGGCGCTGGCTGGCGGTCGGTGCCGCATTGATGCTCGCGCTGGTCCTGGCCGGCCTGAGCGTGTCGCCGATCGCAAGCACCGCCCTCACCTCGCTGCTTCCCGAAAGCTATTCCGGGGCTGCCGCCTTCCTGGTCATGACGATCGGCTTTTTCCTGCTGCGCTTCTTCGGGCAGGGCGCCCTGACTCTGGCTTCGCGCAACATGGCGATGGAGTGGTTCGAGAAACGTCGCGGCCTCGCTAATGCCGTGCTCGGCGTCTCGGTGGCATTCGGCTTCTCGTCGACACCGCGGGTTCTCGAAGCGCTGATTCAGCACGGCGGCTGGCAATGGGCGTGGCGGATGCTGGCGCTGGTGCTCGCCGGATTCGCGCTGTTCGCATTCATCACCTTCCGTGCGCGACCCGAGGACCACGGTCTGCGGCCCGACGGCAATCTCGCGCTCAAGGCGCGCAAGACCCATGCGGAAACCGATGCCGGGCGTTCGTTCACGCTGGCCGAGGCACGCCGAACCTACAGCTTCTGGGTGTTCGCGCTGAGCGCGGTGCTCTGCGGCCTGCTGCTCACCGCCTGCACCTTCCACGTGGTATCGATCTTCGGCGAAGCCGGCATCAGCCGCGAACGCGCGGTCGGCGTCTTCATCCCGGCCGCCTTCATTGCCGTGAGCTTTGAGTTCGTCGGAAGCTGGCTCAGCGACTACATCAAGCTCAAATACCTGGCGATGGTGCAGATGGCCGGCATCGTGGTGCTGTCCCTGGCGCTTGCCACGCTGACCGAAACCCGGTCGATGCTGCTGGTGATCATCGGCATCGGCATGATGCAGGGCATGTTCGGCATCACCTCCAGCCTGGCCTGGCCACGCTTCTTCGGGCGACAGCACCTCGGCGCAATCTCCGGGTTCGTGATGTCGCTGGTGGTTGCCGGCACCGCGATCGGCCCTTACCTGTTCAGCTTCATTCACGATGTTTTCGGCAGCTACGCGCCCGCGGCCACAGCCTGCGCCGTATTCAGTGCTGCACTGCTGCTCGCAGCGATACGCGCTGAGCGTCCGCAGTAGAAAACCATCCGGCTTCGTCACGGTTCTCAGCCCGCAAGCTGTGCCCGCAACGCGCGCGCCCGTTCCAGCGTCGTCTGCGCGGCACGATCGGGCACACCGCTGAGTTGAGCGATCATCCGGTCCAGCAGCTCGGCGGCCTCCGACACGGAATCGCCGGTATGCATCAGGGCCTCGGCCAGCACCAGACTCATTCCCAGAGACCGCGCATCCATGTCTCCGAACAACTCGCGCGCATCGTCCAGAACCGGTCTCAGCCGGGCGCTGGACTCGGACCAGCGTTGCGCCTGATTGAGCGTGGCCGCCACATTGAATTCGATACTGAAGCGCTCGAAATGACGGCGATAGGTGTCGGCACCCAGCTCCTGCTGCCAGCTTTCGATCAACTTGTCGTACTGCGCCAGCGCTTCGTCGAAACGCCCCTGATCTCCGGCCACGTTCGCAAGATCGTTGCGGATCAGTCGGCTGAGGCGGCTTGCCTCCCCGAAATTCGCCTGCGCATGCGGCAGCGCGGCTTCGAGCAACCGCCGGGCCGTGGCATCCTGATCCAGCTGGAAATGGGCGCGCGCCAGATACAACACGGCGCGCAGGGCTTCGTAGTGGGACGGTCCCACCGTGGCCAGCGCCGCATCACGGGCGGCAGCCAGCACCGGAATCGCTGCCTCGGACCGGGCATTGGCGATCAGGACCGCGCCGAGATCGATCTGCGCCGCGACACTGCGTAGGTGATCGCCCCCGTAGCGCTCGACGGTGCGCTGCGAAACGTCTTCGAACACGGACAGCGACGCCTCTGTCCGGCCCGAGCGCAGCAATGCGTTGCCGCGATGCTCCTGGGCCTGCAACCACAGCGCATCGCCGGTGCCACCGGCCGCCTCGATCTGCCGCACCAGCGCGCCAAGCACGATGAGCGATTGCTCGACCTGCCCGAGCTGGGTTTGCGCCTCGGCACGACTGATCCGCGCGGCCAGCCCAGGCTCGGCGCCGACCAGACCAGTGTCGGACATCCGAATCACGTCGTCGAAGACCGTCGAGGCCTGCGCGTATTCGGTCTGGGCGAGTAGCGTCTCGCCCAGTGCCAGCCTTGCAGCCGCAAGCTCCATCGCGGCGCCCGCGCCCTGCCGTTGCAGCAGCGCCACCGCCTGCTCCAGTTCAAGGCGGGATTGCCGATAGTCCGCGAGCCCCCGATAAAGCTGCCCAAGCGTGGTACGCAAGGCAGCTTCCAGTCCCGGTTCTTCGGCGAAACGCCGTCGCGCCGCTTGCGCAGCGGCATCGACCAGCTCGCGCACGCTCAAGGGCTGCTGTCCCGTGAGTTCCGGATTGGCGCCGGCCAGAAGATCCTTGCGCAGGAAGTCGCTCACGATTTCGGCCACGCGCGCCTGACGCTCGGCGAGGCGGGTCTGTTGCGCCGCAAGCTCGGTGGCGTGGCGTGCCTTCATGTAAAACACCAGCGTGGATGCCAGGCCCAGCGCCAGCGCGGCGCTGATGCTGACCGTCCAGCGCCAGCGCTGATGCAGGGCTTCGAGCCGGCGGCGCATGGCTTCGGCGGCCCGCGCCTGCTCGATGGCCTCGAGCCGCTGGCGCTGCCGTTCGTCCAGGCTGCGCAGGCGCAGCGCGAGCTGGGCGGCATCGCCGAGCCGGCGCTCCGGGTCGCCATCGACGCAGGCCGCTACATCCTCGCGCAGCAGTTCGTCGTCGATATCGCGTGCCCAGCCCGACGCCAGCGGCTTGCTGAAATCGCCGACGATCATCTGATACAGCATGACGCCCAGAGCATAGAGGTCGGACTTGAGCGTCAAGGGCTGGCCGGCCAGCGCCTCCGGCGGCAGGTACATCGGCGTCCCGCTGCTGCCGGACGCGTCCTGCGCCGCTTGCGTGAATCCCAGGCGCGTGATGCCGCATTGTTCGAGCTGCGCCGCATCGAGTACCCGGCCGGTGCCGAAATCCGAGAGCCTGCATTGCAGCTGCCCGCTCGGCAGGGACTCGACGATCACGTTGGCCGGCTTGAGATCCTTGTGCAGTACGCCCACGGCATGAATCGCCGCAAGCGCGTCGGCGACTTGTGCCGCCATGTCCAGCCGCGTCGCCAGCGGCACCCGGGACAGCCCGCCCTGCGCTTCGGCCCATTGCGGGAGGCTGCCGTCGGCGAGATAGGGTGATTCCAGAAAGAACGGCGGCACCGAGACGTTCCAGTCCAGCAAGGGCTGGATGTCCGGCCGCTCGCCTAGCGTTTCGCGCAGCAGCCGGAACAGCGTGATCTCGCGTTTGAGCGCGCTCAGCGCCGTGGCATCGAGCGCGAACTTGTAGGCACGCGTCTCCTTGGTGTGACGGTGCCGCACCAACCAGACCTCGCCGTAGCCGCCACGGCCGAGACAGCGTTCCAGGCACCAGTGCTCGCGGCCGGGCGGGCTGTCTCCGGGTTTGAGGGCCAGTCGCTGAATCGGTTCGCTGCGCCGGGCCTCGAGCTGCACCGGGGCCACCAACTGAAAGCCGATACCGAGCACGGTTCGGATGATTTCGCGCTCGCTGTCGCCGAGCGCGGCGCGCAGTTTGCCGACCGCCTTGGCGATGACCGCGTCGTCGACCACGGTGCGGGTCCACAGTGCTTGTGCCAGTTCGTCCTTGGTGACCACTTCACCGGCATGGTGCAGCAGGAACGCCAGGACATCCAAAGGCTTGCGTTGCAGTACGAGTTCCCGTCCGTCGCGAATCAGGATCCGCCGCGCCTCGTCGTAGACGAAGCGGTCGAAACGCCACAGCAAGGGGTCGGCGTGGCCCCCTGCTGCAGTGTCAGGCGCTGATTCTGGCGCGTTCACGGCAAGCGGAATTCCAAGAGAGTTCCGGTGGAGTTCCTGACTATACCGGCCCCGGGCCGCAGGCTGGCGTGCGTTGGTTCATGTTTGCTCGGGGGAATATCAGATGGAACAGGAACGGCGGCTACGGGCGCTTGCGTGGATGATCAGGGCCGGGCTTCTGGCCCTGCTGTGTCTGGCTGCAGCTTGCAATGGCAGTGGAACGGGCGGATCCATGCCGCCTCCTGACGGCAACAACGTGGGACCGGACGGTGGCACAGTGGAATCCGCGGACGGCAAGGTCCGCCTGACGATTCCGGCGGGTGCGCTGAGCGCGCCCACCGAGATCACGATCGAGCCGATCGCCTTGGCCGATCTCGATGCGGCCTTCGACGATTTCGTGGTCGAGGACGCCTACGAATTCGGGCCGGATGGCCTGGAGTTCGACGCGCCGATCGAAGTCGCGTTCCTGTCCTCGCAGGCCGTGGACGGCGACAGCTTCGACTTCGAGTTCCTGCTGACGCTGGAGGATGGCGCCGCCACCGCGCTGGATGCGCTGACGACCGTGGTCGACCGGCAGGACGGGTCGATCTGGGCCTTGGGCGAAACCACGCTCTTCACGCCGATCGTGCGCTTCGCCCGATTCGAATCGCTGCTGTCCGAGGGCGTGCATTCAGTCGGCACCGAGGTGAGCTTCGAGGACATTCCGCTCGCGCCGGTCGAGGTGCCGATGACGTTTACGGTCAGCGCGACGGCGGTTTCGGAGACACTCGAACTGTTCGCCGACGGGGGCGCTGGCGCCCCCGCGGCCGGGTTTCAGACTTATCCACCGCCCTATCTCAGCCAGGTTGGAGTCGGCGAGTTCACGCGTCTGACCGAGCCGCTGAACGCGGTGGTGACGAGCCGCTGCGATATGCCGGGTTCGGGTGAGCGTGGCGCGTGGCGCCTGTCGTTCTATGCAAATGATACGGTGCGCCCATTCCTGCTCGGCGACGCGCTGCTGCACGCGGAAGTGGGCGAAGGCATTGCCTGTGTCGAGGGTGACCCCGTGCTCACCCTCACGCCCGGCGTGTTCGCATTCAATATCCTGAGCAATCCGGAGGCGGTCTACATCCTGGGTCAGGTCTTCGCCTATCTGGACGCCGTGAACCGGCTGCTCGCCGTGTTCACCGGCGCGCAGGGCTCGATCATCGTCGATCTGGGCACGCAGACGGTCCTTGATGACCGGACCGACCCCGAAGCGGACCCGGACGCCGTCGGCCGTTTCGGCATGGCCGGCATTTCGCGGCCGAACCCCGGGCCCAAGACCCCGGCGGCGCTGTTCGAATTCAAGTATGCGGGCTCGTTTCCGGAGTTTGGCGGCGCCCTGACCAACTACGACGTGGAGAGCGAGACGTTCTTCAACGGCGTATCGATCAGCCAGGGTGCGCACTACGACGCCACCCTGGTCGGCAGGGACGGTTCGCAGACCGCAGTGGCGGACGAACTGCTCGCAGCCACCGATCGCGGCTTGAGCATCATCGCGTACGACGCGGATGCCGAACTCTACGGCGACGCCGAGTCCATCGCCTCCTCCGCCTTCGGCAATCATGCGCTGGTGTCGGCCTTTGGCCTGGTCACCGGCGGGCCGGTACTCGCGCTCACCCTGGGAACGCCGCGCAGCGTGCTGTACTACACCGACCGCATCGCAGAACCGGTGGCTCTGGAAGTCGCGGAGTTGGATACCGTGATCGGCAATGATGCACGCCGCATCCGTTGTGTCGGCGGACTGTGTGCGGTGTCGCTCTACGGCGATGACAGCCTGCGCTTCCTGGAATGGGACGGTGATACGCAGCCGACCTGGTTCAGCGAGCCGGTCACGGTCGGCGACGGACCGGTCGGTATCGACGGCTATGCGCTGCCCAACGGCAACACCCTGTTCGGCTCCACCGGCTCGATCGACAACAGCTATTCGCTGACCGAAGTGGACCCGATGGGCGTGATCGTGTCCAACGACAGCTACCCGGTGGACGAGGCCTGTCTGGCGCCCTCGCACTTCCAGTTCGTGATGGCCGACACGCTTTACGGCCTGGTCAGCTGCTTCGATTCGGACAACTACCAGATCATCGGGCTGTCGATTTCGTTCTGATCCGGCGCGTTCAGTCGAGCTTCTCCACACGCAGGATGGCACCGTCCGCGGCGATCACGCGGACGGTGTCGCCGGCGAGACAATCGGGCCCGCTGATGCGCCAGTGGCTGTCGTCGACACGCAGCTTGCCGACGCCGTTGACGATCGGCTCGTCCAGCGTGAACACCCGGCCGACATAGGATTCGCCACGGCGATTCAGCGTCGGCCGCTCGCTGACGAAGCTCAGGGGCTTGAGCTTGCGCCAGGCCAGCACGGCCGCCACCGACAGCACGCCCCAAAGCACGAACTCCAGCTTCCAGTCCAAGGCCGGCGCCAGCCAGGACACGCCGCCGACCACAATTGCGGCAGCGCCCACCCACAGCAGAATGAACTCGGTCGGCAGAAACATCTCCAGCACCAGCAGCGCGAAGCCCAGCGCCAGCCAATGCCAGAACTCGAACGTCACTGCCCGCCTCCGCCACCGAGCTTCTTGGTCAATTCGGTGATGCCGCCCAGGGCGCCGATCACATTGCTCGCCTCCAGCGGCATCAGCACCAGCTTTTCGTTGGGGCTGGTGGCGATCATGCGCAGCGCCTCGATGTAGTTGTTGGCCACGAAATAGTTGATCGCCTGGATATTGCCCTTCTCGATCGCCTGCGAGACCATCGTGGTCGCGTTGGCTTCGGCCTCGGCCGCACGCTCGCGTGCCTCGGCGTCGCGGAACGCGGCTTCCTTGCGACCTTCGGCTTCCAGGATCTGCTCCTGTTTCTCACCTTCGGCGGCCAGAATCTGCGCCTGACGCTCGCCCTCGGCCTTGAGGATGGCGGACTGGCGCGCGCCTTCGGCTTCGAGTATCGAGGCCCGCTTGAGACGCTCCGCCTTCATCTGCCGCGCCATCGCGTCGACCAGATCGGCCGGCGGCCGGATGTCCTTGATCTCCACGCGTGTCACCTTGAGGCCCCAGGGCGTGGTGGCGTCGTCGACCACAGTCAGTAGCTGCGCGTTGATGTGATCGCGCTGGGACAGCAGCGAATCCAGGTCCATCGAGCCCATGACGGTGCGCAGATTGGTCATCGTCAGATTGAGGATCGCGTTCTGCAGGTTGTGTACCTCGTAGGCCGCCTTGGGCGCGTCCAGCACCTGGAAGAACACCACGCCGTCGACCCCGACCATGGCGTTGTCCTTGGTGATGACTTCCTGCGAGGGCACGTCCAACACCTGCTCCATCATGCTGATGCGGTGGCCGATGCGATCCACATACGGCACCAGCCAGTGGAAGCCCGGACCGAAGGTGGCGCGATAGCGGCCGAAACGCTCGATCGTGTACTCCGTGCCCTGCGGCACCGTGACCACGCCGCGCCAGGCAGTGACCAGCAGAAAGACCCCGACCACGACCGCCACGATTGTGCCCATGTCCATCACCCCGATTGTGTCCATGACCGCTCCCTTTTACACCGGATTGTAGCCTGGCCCATAGCTCCGCCAATCCCCTATGCTTGCGCTCCACCCGACGCTCAAATGCACACCGATCCATGCGCAATCTGATTCTTCACAACCCACGCTGCAGCAAGTCCCGACAGACCCTGGAACTGATCCAGGCGCGCGGCATCGACGTCGACATCGTCGAATATCTCCAGCAGCAGCCGACAGCGGCCGAACTCGCCGAAATCTGCGATTTGCTGGACATCTCGCCATTGCAGCTGATATGCACTCAGGAAGCGCTGTTCGGCGAGCTGGGTCTGTCGCGTGACAATGGCTACAGCGACGCGCAGTGGCTGGCGGTACTGGCCGAACACCCGCGGCTGATCGAACGCCCGGTGCTGGTCTACAACGGCAAGGCGGCCATCGGCAGGCCCCCGGAGAACGTGCTGGACATCCTCTGAAGCCGGCACGACAGCGCTCAGCAGCGCGTAGGTTTCGATTCCAAAGGCTCCGCGAGCGCACGGGAAGTCCAATCCATGAGCAACCTCGTCATTTCGGGTGGTTCATGTGCTTCCAATTCGGTTTACTCTACGAAGACCCGATCAAAAAAGTCAGGGAAGAGGGCGCAATGAAATACTGGAAACTCGGTTGCTTACTGGCCGCTGCACTACCGCTTGGTGCGCAGGCAGGCGAAGGCTACTACTTCGGCGTGGAAGCCGGCATCAATTACCTGGACGACCAGGACATGAGGCTCTACTACAACGAAGATCGTCCCCTGGTCGAAAACGGGACTACGATCGCGGATGTGGACTACGACGATGACTGGATGGGCGGCCTGCTGTTCGGGTACTCGTTCGCAAACGGGCTGCGCCCGGAGCTGTCGATCGCCTATCGCACGAATGATGTCGATGGCGCCTTCCTTCCGTCTGGCCTGCTCGGGCTGGGTGGCGGCGAAGCCGACGTGGTCAATGGCAAGGAAGTCGCGAGTTCGCTGTTTGCCAATCTGTGGTGGGACCTGTTCCCCTCGCGCTTCTTCCACCCTTATCTGGGCGGCGGTGTCGGTGGCCTGTATGTCGAAGCCAAGGACTTCGGCTATGACGGTGACGAGCTCAATGACGATTCCGACGCGGTGTTCGCCTATCAGCTCGGCGCCGGCCTCGGCTTCGACCTGAGTCCGCAATGGACGCTGTCGATCGACTATCGCCGCGTCTGGGGCGAGGAAGGCGAGTACAACCTCGTCGACGACACCCCGGTATCCCGTGTCCACTTCGATTACGACGCCGAAACCACGATGTTGAGCCTGCGCTACTACTTCGGCAGGCGCGAACCCGAAGCGCCGCCGGCGCCACCGCCTCCGCCCGAGCCGGTACGCGTGGTCGAGCCGGTCGAGCCGCCTCCGCCTCCACCGCCGCCGCCCTGCGAACCGCCGACCGCCGGCCAGCAGTTCACGCTGGAAGGCTGCGTGCTGGGCGACACGATGGTGCTGCAGGGCGTCAACTTCGAATTCGACGAAGATCGTCTCACCCTCAATGCCAAGACCCTGCTCGATCAGGTAGCCGGCGCATTGACCAAGCGTTCGGACATCAAGATCGAGCTTGAAGGTCATACCGACAGCAAGGGTTCGGATACCTATAACCAGGCGCTGTCCGAAGCGCGCGCCGCATCGGTCAAGCGATATCTGATCGAGCGAGGTGTGGACGGCGGCCGCATGAGCACGGTGGGCTACGGCGAAACCATGCCGGTGGCCGACAACACCACCGACGAAGGCCGCGAGCTCAACCGTCGGGTCCAGCTCAAGGTCACCGCTTCGGATCGCTAGAACGGCCCGGCAAGCAACGGGCCTTACTCGAATGCCTCCCCTCGCCGGGGAGGCATTTTTCTTGGTGCCGGCTGCTCGCGCGGCGTCAGGCCGCCGTGCCGGACGGGCTCATCAGACCTCGCATGGACTCCGGATCAGGCCTGCGGCCTGTCCGGAGTGACGAGGGTCGGGAACTCAGCCGCCACCGAACACGCGTCTCAGGATGTCCGTGGTGCGCGCGGCCGGATTCTCGCGAATGCGCTGCTCCTCGTCCGCGATCTTCAGGAACAGTCCGTCGAGCGCCTTATTGGTGACATAGTCGTCGAGATCGGTCGCGGTAATGCCGCCCATCTGCAAGACCGGCCCCAGCGAACCGACGAGCTGCTTGTACTGCTGGGTCACGCCGACCTTGGCCGTCGCGGATTTCACGATCGGATTGATCTTGCTGTAAAGCTCGGTACCGGCGGTCCTGCGAAAGTACTGCGTGGCCGCGTCGTCGCTGCCCTGCAGGATCGAACGCGCATCCGCCACCGTCATCTTGCCCACGGCATTGCCGAAGATCGACGCCACCTGCGGCACGGCCTGCTCGGCGGCGCGATTCAGGGTGAGCTGGAATTCGTCGAGCTTGGGCCCGTAACCGAACTGACGTGCGGTGCTTTCGTATTTGGCGAGCGCCGCCGGCAAGGGAATCCGGACTTCGCCGTCCTTCCAGAAACCATTGGCGGTGCCGAGCTGGTTGATCGCCGTGGTCGTACCCTGCGCCAGGGCCTCGCGCAGACCGGACAGGATGTCACTCTGGCTAAGCTGACCGCTGCCCTGCTGGGTCTGGATCGCGTCGAGTATGCGGCCGGAACTGGCCTGCCAATCGGAGTCCGCACAGGCGGCGAGAACCAGCGGCAACAACAGGATGGGCAGGCGACGCATACGGGGGCTCCAGTCTGGATAGGCAATGCGCCCAAGGGTGGCAGCATCGGTGTGTCGCGTCCACGCACCGGCTGCGACCGTCTCATTCCCGTATCACGTCCATCTCGCCCGTATCGTTCTTTGTCGGCCCGGTTTAGGCGAAGGTTCTGATCGCCGCCAGCACCTCCGGCCAGAGCACCGAACAGCGCCGCCGGAACATGTCGATATGACCAATGCGCGCCAGACCGAAACGATGCGGCTGCAAGGAACGCTTGGTCTGCGGCGCGTTCGGGAACAGTCGCAGCAGATCGTCGATATTCGCCGGTGTGGCGATGGGGTCGTCGCTCGCATTGAGCGCGACGATCGGCCCCTGAATCTCGGCGTAGTAGTGCTGCGCGATCGACTTCCCGAAATCATTTTCGACATAACCGGGACTGCTGCACCAGTACCCCCATTGCCGCGCCACGCCACGGGGCAGATCCTCGCCCCAGCCGATGATCCGCGCCGGCACGTAACCCAACAGGGCACCGGTCATGGGCATGTACAGACCGAACAGCAGGCGCGCCGCCCAGCGCGTGCGCGGATACAGATTCGCGACGTAGCCGGACGATCCGGACACCGCGACCACACCTGCCAGTCGAGCGTGATTCGGCATCAGTCCGACCAACTGTCCACCGGCGCTGTGCCCCAGAAGAACGGCCTGCCCGACACCGGTTTCGGTCAACAGCGTGTCCAAGGCGGCCGGCATGTCGAGTTCGCCCCAATCCTGCTTGCGGACCCGGCTGTTGCGCACCGACACGCCGTGCAGCGAATCGCCGATGCCGCGATAGTCAAAGCTCATCACCGGATGGCCCTGCTCGCAAAGCCATTCGGCGAATGCCGTATAGAAGCGCTGGCGCACACCGGTCGCGCCGCACAACAGCACCGGCAGCCCCGTCGCGCCGGTCTCCGGTTCGAACAGGCGCGCCACCAGCTCGGCACCGGGCGCGGCGATGCTCAGCTCACGCGTGTGGACGGCGGCGCTCATGGCGCAGTCTCATCGTCGGACACGGGACGACGCTTGCGCGCCCAGCGTTCGGCCCAGATATTGAGGTCCAACAACTTCGGACCCAGCTCGCATCCGAGCGGGCTCAGCCGATAGCCCTCGGGCGTGAGCGTGACGAGGTCCGCCTGTCGCAATTCGCGCAGACGCCGGTTGACCACACTTGGCGACAGGCCACCGCAGCGTTCCTGCAAGGCACGGAAGTTCAGGGGCGTTTCGCGCAGTTCCCAGAGTATGCGCAAGGCCCAGCGCCGGCCGATCAGGTCCAGCAACTGCATCACCGGTCGCGGCTGCGAACCGCTCGCCGAAGGTATTTTCGTTTGTGCCACGAAGACATTCCCGCTACACGATAGGTAGCGATGCTACCAAAACGATAGCGGACCGCAAGGGCGCTGTACTGGGTCTCTGACGGCCATGCCGCAAGCGACACCCTGCAGAATGAATCTCCTGCGGCATGGCCGTTCCCCTCACCCACCGCTCCCGCAAGCGGGCGAGGGTCGGTCGGCATCACGCCGCGCGTGATTCACGTCAAACCCGCGCGCTACGCGCAGCGGTAACGCGCCGTCCCAGCAGGCGCAGCGGCAGAATCAGCAAGCCATAGACCAGGCCGACGAACAGCGGCGCGCACAGGCACCAGATGCCGACGCCGCCAAGCGCGATCAAGCCGAAATCAAGCATGAATTGCCACGGGCCGGCCTTGAAGCGCTCGACCAAATCGGGAACCGACAAGGCCAGATGCGGCGTGCCCAGCCATTCGCCCGCCCGGTAGAACGGCAGCAAAAGCAGAATCTGCAAGGGATAGCCCAGGTAATTGGCGATCTGGATCAAGGGCTGGTTGAGCTTGAAGACGACGCCGGCGAGCAGACACAGCAGCGTGGTGCTGCCGAGTATCGGAAACACCGACAGGCTCAGGCCCAGGGCGATCGTCAAGGCGATCTTTTCGGGTGACATGCCCTGCCGCAACTGATTCAGCACCGGCTCCAGCCAGCGCCGGCGCAGCCACGACCGGGCCCCGCTCACGCGCGACGCGTCAGCAAGGCGTCAAGACCGGCGTCGCGCGGAAGTGTCCAGACCTGCCATAGCACGAACACTGCCATGGCCATGTTGCCGGTGAGATAGATCGCCAGCAGCCAAGCGATACGCGCCGGCCAGGTTCTGAGCTTGTAGGCGACCCACAGCCAGAATGCGGTGAAGGCCAGATAGGCATCCACCAGCGTGGCGATGAACCAAGGGTGGGTCACGAGCTCGCGCGGCGTCTCGAAAATCGGCACCTGCAGGCTGGCCCAGCCGGTGGCGGCGAGAATCGCCGCCAGAAAGCAGCCGAAGACGATCGCAAGCCGATGTGGATTCATGACACCTCAGAGCTTGCGCAGGCTGATCTGCATAAGATCCAGCGAGCCCACGCGGAAACCGCATTCGCAATAGGCCAGATAGTAACGCCACATGCGATAGAAGCGCTCGCCGAACTGACGCTTGATCGGCTCGCGCACGGCCTGCACGCTGCGATGCCAGTGCGCCAGCGTTTCGGCGTAGTCGAGCGCGAACAGCTGCGGGTCTTCGGGCCTCAGGCCCGCGGCGGCGGCGAGCTTCTGGAAGTGTTCCGGCGGGCTCAGCATACCGCCCGGGAAGATGTATTTCTGGATGAAGTCGCGCTTGTTGCGGTACTGATCGAAGATCTTGTCGGAAATCGTGATGCCCTGGATCGAGGCGATACCGCCCGGCTTGAGCACGCGATGGATCGTCGCGAAATAGGTGGGCCAGAATTGCTCGCCCACGGCCTCGTACATCTCGATGGAAGCGATCCGGTCATAGTGTTCGCTCACATCGCGGTAATCACGCAGTTCGAACTTCACGCGCTCGGCCACACCTTCACGCTCGGCACGGGCGCTGGCTTCAACCAGCTGCTCCTGGGACAAGGTGATGCCGGTCACGCGACAGCCACTGCGCTGCGCGCAATAGACCGCAAAACCACCCCAGCCGCTGCCGATCTCCAGAAGATGATGCTCGGGCTTGAGATCCAGCCGCTGGTAGAGGTTCTCGAACTTGTTGAGCTGCGCCTGATGCAGAGTGTCGTTGGGGCTGGCGAACACGGCGCTGGAATAGGCCATGCTGTCGTCCAGCCACAGACGATAGAAATCGTTGCCCAGATCGTAGTGATACTGGATGTTCTCCTTGGCGCGGTGCTTGGTGTTGGCGCGGCGGCGGTGCTGCAGCCAGCCATACAGACGCATGAACGGCATGCGCTCGTACGGCCCCTTGTAATGCGGCTCGTTGAGATACATCACCGCCAGCAGCGAAGCGAGGTCTGGCGATTCCCAGCGGCCGTCCATATAGGCTTCGCCGAAGCCGACTTCGCCATTCTTCAGCACCTGGCTGATCATCGCCGGGTCTCGAATCTGCAATACGCCGCGTGGCCCGGCCTCGCCACCTTCATAGATGCGGCGTGCACCGCCCGGCAGCTGGACTTCCAGCGTGCCGACGCGCAGGCCCTGCAACATCCACAGCAATACGCGCAGGCCCAAGGTCATGCGCTGTGGCGTGGCCCTGCGCTGCATCGGTTCGGTCAAGGCACGCATCAGCGGTTCGCGCAGCGGCGTCGGTTGATGGCTCTTGCGTTCCAGTTCCTCACGCGACATCAATGGATCTCCTCAAGAAATCTCTTTGTCCGGCGGCGGCGGTTTGGCATGGAAACGGCCGCCGCGCAACCAGATCTTCAATGCTTCCCAGTGAATACCAAGCACGACCTTGAACGTGATCCAGGGCATCGCGAGCGTCTGCCGCAGCAGATTGCCGTCCGTAAACGCTAGCCGCTCGCCGCTGAGGCGGGTGTCGATGGTCGGCTGCGACTCGCGGGTTTGGTGGATCAGTACCCGCAACCGTTCCCCGGGCTCGTCGAACTGGAAGCGATAGCGCCCGACCAGATCGAAGAACGGCGACACATGAAAGGACTTTTCCTTCTCGTGTGACTGTTGATACGTGATCGGCGCGCCAGCGGATGCAAGCAGGTAGCAATGCCGTTCGCCAAAGGTGTTGCGCACCTCGGCGATGACCGCGCGCAGGCCGCCGTCGGCGTGCTCGCAATAGAACAGACTGATCGGATTGAACACCCAGCCGAACACACGCGGCAGGCACAGCAGACGCACGCGTCCACCGGCCAGGTCGATGCCGGCACTGCCCAGCGCCCGGTCGACCCAGGCGCGCAGGCCACCCGGCGCCGCCGCATGGTCGCGGTCGTACAGGCTCAGCAGATTGAAGCGGTTGTGCGAGAACAGGCGGTGCCGTGCGTGCAGCTGCGGCAGCGCGTCGATGTCCACCAGGATGTAGAACAGCCGATAGACGAAGCGATACAGCGGCGGCACATGGCGGCGATGCATGACCGTGCAGCGATACAGGATCGCCGCTTCGCCGATGGATGCCTGTGCGGTCGGATTCACAATGCGGCCCAGTCTGGCAGACACGCGGGGTCCAGCCCCCCGACGGCGCGCAAACCGGATGTGAGGCCGTCCTCGTGAAAGCCGTAGCCGGTCCAGGCTCCCGCCCACCAGACCCGACGCCGGCCCTGGATTTCGCGCAACGCCGCCTGCGACTTCAGAATCCCGGCGCCATATTGAGGATGTGCATAGCGCGTGCGGTACAGCACCGTCTCCTCGCGCGGCGGCCGCGGCGGGTTCAGCGACACGATGTAGTTCACCGGCCCGGAAATTGATTGCAGCTGGTTCATCCAATAGCTGACGCCGATCGGCGTGTCGCTGAGCGCATCCTCGGCCAGCAGCGCGTTCCAACTTGACCAGGCACGGCGCCGGCGCGGCATCAGCGATTCGTCGGTATGCAGATAGGCGTCGTTTTCGGTGTACGGAATCGCAGCAAGCACCGCGCGTTCGGACTCGTCCGCGTCGTCGAGCATCGCCAAGGCCTGATCGGAGTGCGTGGCGCAGACCACGGCGTCGTATCGCCGCTCGGCGTCGGCGTCGCGAACCCGCACGCCGTCGGCGTCACGGTGAATCGCGCGCACCGCCGTGCTCACGCGCAGCTCGCCGCGAAAGCCCGCCATCAGCTTGTCCACATAGGTCTTCGATCCGCCGCGCACGACCTGCCACTGCGGCCGTTCGTAGACATTGAGCAAGCCGTGCGCATCGAAGAAGCGCGCGAAGAAGGCGAACGGGAAGTTCATCACCCCGCGCGTGGAGGTGCTCCAGACCGGTCCCGCCATCGCCGCCAGGTACCGCACCCGCAGCGACATCGGAAAGCCTTCCCGGTCGAGAAATTCGCCCAAGGTGATGTCCGGCAGATCGTCCTCGGTGAGACATTGCTTGACGCGCTTGTTGAGCCGCATCACCGCCAGCAGCATGCGAATATGCGTCGGCGAGAACATCAGCGAAGGCTGCGCGAAGATCTTGCTCAGGTCTTCGTCTCCGGCCCACTCGATACGCCCGTTCTCGACCGACACGCCCAGCGACATATCGGTGTTCTGGCGTTCCACGCCGAGACTGTCGAGCAGCGGATAAAAATTCGGATAGTTGACCGGATTGCAGACGATGAAACCGGTATCGATCGACACCAGCCCCGCGGCGGTATCGATGTCCACGGTGTTGGTGTGACCGCCCACGCGGCGGTCCTGTTCGTACAGCGTGAGCTCATGGCGCTGGCCCAGGAAAGTGGCGGCCGCAAGCCCCGAGATGCCGCTGCCGATGACGGCGATTTTCATGATCCGGTCGATATCGAAAATTGGGGACGTGATACCGATACGGATCAAGCCGCGTTCAGGATGCAGGCGCGGCCGCGGCTTCCCCTTCCAACGGCGGTTCCAGCAGTGGTTCCAGCGTCGGCCAGATCGCATCGAGCAGGGCCGGCTGCGCCGCCGCGGTGGGGTGCGCGCGGTCGGCCTGGAAATTGGCGGGATCGCGCGCGATGCTCGCCATGAAGAACGGCAGCAGGATCGCCCCGCTATCCTCGGCCACGGCGTGGAACACCGCGCGAAAACGCTCCGTGTACTCGTTGCCGTAGTTCGGCGGCAGCCTCATCTCGAACAGCACCACCGTTGCGCCGGTGTCCTGGCCGGCCGTGACCAGCGCTTCGAGATTCTTGCGCATCGTCTCCAGCGGCAATCCGCGCAGACCATCGTTGGCGCCCAGTTCCAGCAGCACGATGCCGGGCGGATGCCGTTGCAGCGTCGCCGGCAGGCGCGACAGACCACCGGCGGTGGTCTCGCCGGATACACTTCCGTTGACGACCTGGTGTGGATAGCCTTGATCCTTCAGCCGATCGCGCAGCAACTGCACCCATCCGGAATTCACATCGATGCCGTAGCCTGCGGACAACGAATCGCCGAACACCAGAATGGTGGGTGCCGTATCGGCACGCACCACGCCGGTCCAAAGTGCGGACCACAGACTCAATACGAACAGCAGAAGACGAATGCTCATGGCGGACGAGGCGACAGTTGGGGCCGATTTGGCGAGCGTAAACGTCATCGTCGCGACCAGCGTCGGCAAGTCGATCGACGGTGCCGGCGGTGTGCTCACGATTCTCGAAGACGTGAACCTAAGCATAGCCGAAGGCGAAACGGTGGCGATCGTGGGCCGTTCCGGCTCCGGCAAGACCACCTTGCTGTCACTGCTGGCGGGATTGGACCTGCCGAGTTCGGGCCGGATCGAACTGACGGGCCATGACATCGGTGCCATGGACGAGGACGCACGCGCCGCGGTGCGCGCCGGCGGCGTCGGCTTCGTGTTCCAGTCGTTTCAGTTGCTGGCCGGCTTCACGGCACTGGAGAACGTGATGCTGCCGGCCGAACTGGCGGGCCTGGACCGGCCGGCCGAACGTGCACGTGCAGCGCTGCAGCAGGTCGGTCTGGAGCATCGCCTGAATCATTATCCGACGCAGCTTTCCGGCGGCGAGCAGCAGCGCGTGGCGATCGCCCGCGCCTTTGCCGGCGAACCCAGACTGCTGTTTGCCGACGAACCCACCGGCAATCTCGACACCGCCACCGGCGCACGCATCATCGATCTGCTGTTCGACCTGAATGCGCAACGCGGCACCACATTGGTGATGGTCACGCATGACGACACCCTGGCGTCGCGCTGCACGCGTGCGATCCGCATCGAGGCCGGGCGCATCGTCGAGTCGTTGGCGTGAGTGCCTGGCGCTACGCCTGGCGCCGCTACGCGCGCGGCTGGCGTTCCGGCGAACTGCTGATCCTGTCGGTCGCGCTGACGGTCGGCGTCGGCACCAGCAGCGCGGTCGGCCTGTTTACCGATCGCGTGCGCGCGGCGCTGGCTGCGCAGTCCGGCGACACCATGGGCGCCGACCTGATCGTCAGCGCGCGCGACGCGCTGCCGGATGCACTGCTCGAACAGGCCCGTGCCGACGGACTCGACGCCGTATCCGTGTATTCGCTGCCCAGCGTGGTGTTTCACGGCGAGGCCAGCCGCCTCGCCTCGGTCAAGGCCGTCTCGACCGGCTATCCGCCGCGCGGCGAACTGCGCATCACTGATCAGCCTTTCGGCACCGAACGCATTGCCGACGGCATTCCCCCGCCCGGCGAAGCCTGGGTCGACGCGCGCCTGTGGTCCGACCTGGGACTGTCGCCGGGCGCACCGCTGAAGCTTGGCGATCTGGACCTGAAAATCGGCGCCGTGATCGCCTATGAACCCGACCGGGGCGGCAGCTTCGGTGATCTGGCGCCGCGCCTGCTGATCAATGCCGAAGACCTGCCCGCCACCCAGCTGATGGGCGCCTTCAGCCGAGTCAGCTACGAACTGATGCTGGCCGGCCCCAAGACGGCGCTCGACGCTCTGGATATTCCTGAAGATGCGCGCGCCGTCACGCCGCAGGACGCGAGCCCGGCGGTGCGCAATGCACTGGATACCGCACAGCGCTTTCTGGATCTGGCGGTGCTGTCGGCGCTGCTGCTGGCCGGCGCCGCCGTGGCGATCTGCGCGCGCAGCTACGGCACGCGCCTGCGTGACGAGGTCGCGCTGCTGAAATGCCTGGGCGCGCGCGGCAACTACGTGGTCACGGCGCTGGCCGGCAGCCTGCTGTTCGCCGGCCTGCTGGCCGGCTTGGTCGGCGCCGCCATCGGCGGACTCGCGCAGTTCGTGATCGCGCGACTGATCGGATCGCTGCTCGATGCCGATCTGCCCGCCCCCAGGCTGTGGCCATTGTTGTCGGCACAGCTCGTGGGACTGCTGATGCTGCTCGGATTCGGCCTGCCGCCGGTGATCGACGCGCGCCGTGTTACACCGGTGCGTGTCTTCCAGCGTATCGACGCCGGAGGCGGCGTTTCCCGTCTGGTGCCGCTGGCGGCCGTGGGCGCCATCGCCGCATTGCTGTGGTGGCAGACCCGCGACGTCAGCCTCGCCGCCTACGTGCTCGGCGGCGCCACTGTCGCCGTTGCGGTACTGGCCGGACTCGCGCTGTTGCTGGTGCGTCTGCTGGCGCCGCTGCGTGGCCGGGCCGGCGCCGCCTGGCGCTTCGGCCTGGGCAATGTCTCGCGACGACGCGCGGCCACGGTGGCGCAGGTGGTGGCGCTCGGCCTGTCGCTGCTCGCGCTTTTGCTGGTCTCGGTGTCACGTACGGATCTGCTCGAAACCTGGCGCGCGCGTCTGCCGGACGGCACGCCCAACCAGTTCCTGATCAATGTGCTGCCGGATCAGGTCGCACCGATGAACGCGTTCTTCGCCGAGCGCGGCTACGACGAACTGAAACTGTGGCCGATGGTGCGCGGCCGCCTGGTCGGACTCAATGGCGAAGCCGTCAGCTCGGAATCCTTCGATGATCCGGAGACCCGGCGCTGGATCAATCGCGAGTTCAATCTGTCGTGGACCGAGACGCTGGGCCCGGACAACACGATCACGGACGGACAATGGTGGGGCGAATCCGGTCAGGGCCAGCCGTGGCTGTCCGCGGACGACTACGCGGTGGAGCGCCTCGGCCTGAAACTCGGCGACACGCTGACGCTGGCGATCGCCGACCGCGAAGTCACGCTCACGGTGAAGAACTTCCGCACTGTCGAATGGGACAGCTTTCAGCCCAATTTCTTTCTGCTGGCGCCGCCCGGCGTGCTCGACCCGGCCGACGCCAACTTTCTCACCAGTTTCTACCTGCCGCCGGACGAACGAGCGCTGCTACGCGCGCTGGTCGATCGCTTCCCGAACGTCACGGTGCTCGACATCGACAGCGTGATGCGCGAGGTGCGTTCGATCATGGACCGCATCACGCGTGCCGTGGAGTTCATCTTCATCTTCACCCTGCTCGCAGGGCTGACGGTGCTGCTGGCGGCGATCGAAGGCACGCGCGATGAACGCCGCCGCGAGATCGGCCTGCTGCGCGCCCTGGGCGCGCGTCGGGCGGTGGTGCGTCAAGGCGTGCTCACCGAATACGCGGTGCTCGGATTGCTGGCCGGCAGCGTCGCCGCGATCGGCGCGCAGGCGCTGAGCTGGGCGCTCGCCGAGTTCGTGTTCGGCATCGACTACGGGCCGCGTCCGCTGCTGTGGCTGATCGGCGCCGGTGCCGGCACGGCGATCGTCACCGCACTCGGCTGGTTCGCGCTGCGCCGCACGCTGGATACACCACCCAATACGGTGCTGCGCGGCGAATAGCTCCGTCATTCCACACAAGCCATCCTCATCTCCCTCGTCATTCCGTACAAGCCGCAGGCTTGATCCGGAATCCATGCGGCGTTCGGTGGACCGACATGGACGGCGGCGGGTGTTGCGGCACCGGCCACCCAACAAAAAAATGGGCGGCTCGGGAAAGCCGCCCTAAGACTGCCGGTCAGACAGAGCGTGGGCATTCAGCTCTGCGCAGCGCCGAAGCGCCGCTGGGAAAATTCTAGAGACTTGCTTTGCGTCGCGCGTCCCCTACATAGGGGAGCTTGCGCGAATTTCCGGCAGTTATTGCTGATTCGGTCGCAGTTGCCCAAGCGACAGCACCGACTTGAAGCCTTCGATCTCACGCGGCGGCAGGCGGCTGTCCGGTCGGAGAATCGCAACGACCTCGGAAATCCCATAGGCACGAGCCGCGTGCAGCACCGGCAGCGAATCGTCGACGAACAAGGCACGCTCGCGCACGAACGGAAAGGCGGCGGACAAGCGGGCCCAGAAATCGGGGTGCTCCTTGGGCGCACCAAAGTCATGCGAAGACACCACGCAATCGAAATGCACACCGAGGCCGGTCTGCGCGAGCTTGACCTCAAGACTGCCGCGATGCGCATTGGTGACCAGCCACAGCGACTTTCCATGCGCGCGCACCGCCTCCAGAAAGTCCACCGCACCGTCCAACGGCGCGATCCAGTGACGGACCTCGCGCTTCATCGCCACCAGGTCGAGCCCGGTGATCGCACCCCAATGATCCAGGCAGTACCACTGCAGGAGCCCCTGGGTATTGCGAAACTGCGGCTCCAACTCGGCGATAGCCGCTTCCAGACTCAGGCCAAGCCGCTGCGCATAGCGTTGCGGCACCAGCTCACGCCAGAAACGGTTGTCGAAAGACAGGTCGAGTATCGTGCCGTCCATGTCCAGCAGAACATGGTCGATGGCATCCCAGTTGAGCATGGCCGGTATGATAACCAGCTGCCACTGGCGGCATTGTTCCGAATGCGCCAACGACCCCGAATCCGATGCCAGACCCGTCACTGCTTGAGACCGTGGAAGCCATCGCCCTAAGCGCCGGCGAAGCGATCCTGCGCGTCTATGGCAGCGATTTCGACGTGCAGGAGAAAGCCGACGATTCACCCGTGACGCAGGCCGATCTGGCGGCGCATCGCATCATCGAGCGGCGTCTGTCGGCGCTGACCCCAGAGTATCCGGTGCTGTCCGAAGAGGGCCACCATGCCGACTTCGAGGAACGCGCCGGCTGGCACCGCTACTGGCTGGTCGATCCGCTGGACGGAACGCGGGAGTTCGTCCGCAGGAACGGCGAGTTCTCGGTCAACATCGCCTTGATCGAGGATGACCGCCCGATTCTCGGAGTGGTTTACGCACCGACCAGCGGCAAGATCTACAGCGCCCGGCGCGGACACAGCGCCCATCGCACCGACGCGTCCGGACGCGTACCGATCCGGACACGGACGGTTCCCGGCACGCCGAGCATCTTCGTCAGCCGCTCGCACCAGGACACGCAGCTTCAGGCCATGATGCAGCGCCTGCCCGAACATCACGCCCTGTCACGCGGAAGCTCGCTGAAGTTCTGCGCGATCGCCGAAGGTGAAGCCGACCTGTATCCGCGTACCGGCCCCACATCGGAATGGGACACGGCCGCCGGGCAATGCGTGCTCGAAGCGGCGGGCGGTGCGGTGCTGCGACTGCCGGAACTCACGCCGCTGCGCTACAACCAGAAGGCCTCGCTGATCAATCCGGGCTTCGTGGTCGTGGGCGACACCGCCTTCGGTTGGCCGGAGCGTCTGCGTGGCGATTGACCGCCCGCTCAGCACCGCCCCGGTCGGGTTGTTCGACTCCGGCGTCGGCGGACTGTCGGTGTGGCGTGAAGTCCGGCAGCAGTGGCCCGCCGAATCGACGATCTATTTCGCCGACCAAGCGCACATCCCGTACGGCCCGCGACCCCCGACGGAAATCCTGCGTTACGCCGAGGCGATTACCGTGCATTTGCTGGATTTGGGTTGCAAGGCCATCGTCGTGGCCTGCAATGCGGCCTCGGCCGCGGCGCTGTATGCCTTGCGCGCGCGCTTTCCGCAGACGCCGTTCATCGGCATGGAGCCGGCCGTCAAACCGGCGGCGAAAGCCACGCAAAGCCGCGTGGTCGGCGTGCTGGCGACGCCGGGCACACTCGCCGGCGCCCTGTTTGCCCAGACCGCCCAGCGCTACGCGGCGGATGTACGCCTGATCAATCAGCCCTGCCCCGGCCTGGTAGAGCAGATCGAGGCGGGCCGGCTCGAATCGCCCGACACCGAAGCGCTGCTGCGCGACTTGCTGGCGCCGATGCTCGATGCCGGCGCGGACCGTATCGTGCTTGCCTGCACGCACTACCCGTTCGTGGCACCGCTGATCGCGCGCATCGCCGGGGCCGGCGTCACGATCATCGATCCGGCACCGGCCGTGGCACGGCAACTGGGTCGTGTGCTCGAAACACGGGCGCTGGCCAACGACGGACGCGGCTGCCCGCGCCACCGGTTCCTCAGTTCCGGTGAACCCGCGCATCTGGAAACAGCCATCGAGCAGCTGCTGGGCCTGCATTTTCCGGCGCAGGCACTGCCCTGGACCTCCGAACTGAGATTGAGCACCTCATGAAACCGAACACCGCTGACCAGCGCTATCTCGCGACGCTACTCGGCCAGCTCGGCGTCGACCCGGACGAGATCAGCAGACGCGCCCTGCCCCTCTACCGGCAGGCGCGACGTCTGGCGCCCGTGGGCCTCGGCACTGACCATCGCGACAAGGTCCTGACGCCGCGGGCCGCGCAGGCCTGGCTGAGGATGCGCGAAGCCGCCGCCGCGGACGGTGTGGTGCTGAGCGTGGTGTCCGCGTTTCGCAGCTACGACTATCAGGCGCTGCTGATTCGTCAGAAGCTCGAGCGCGGCCGCACGCTGGCCGAGATTCTCGCCGTCAACGCCCCACCGGGATGCAGCGAGCATCACACCGGACGGGCGCTGGACATCGGCACGCCGGGCTGCCCGCCGGTGGATGAGGTGTTCGAACAGACCGAGGCTTACGCCTGGCTGCAACGGCACGCCGGCGACTGCGGATTTTCACTGTCTTACCCGCGTGGGAATCCTCACGGCTACGTCTACGAACCCTGGCATTGGCGGTTTGGACATGAGGCGTGAGGCGAAAAAGGCTGCGGGCGGAGCACGACCCCGTCCAGCCATTTTCCGGATATGTCGGTCTCGCCGTCAGCCCAGGATCACCTCTGAGAAATCCCGTGCCTGGCGGTGGCCTTCGGCCGGCACCGCCTTGTCATCGCGCAGCAACTGGCAGGTCTGAAAGCCGGCGGCCTGGGCCGCATCGAGTTCCGCACCGATGTCGGACAGAAACAGGATCGAATCCGGCGCCAGTTCCACCCGTTCGGCAATGCGCCGATAGGCGTCGACCTCGCGCTTGGCGCCGACCCGAGTATCGAAATACCCGGAAAACAGCGGCCGCAGATCGCCGGCCTGCGAATGCCCGAAAATCAGCTGCTGCGCCTCCACCGATCCGGAGGAATAGACGAACAGGCTCAGGCCCGCTTGGTGCCAGCGTCGCAGGTAATCAGGCGTATCCGGATAAACGTGCCCCTTGAGTTCACCGGCCGCGTAGCCCTGCGCCCAGATCATGCCCTGCAAAGCCTTGAGCGGCGTGTACTTGCGGTCTTCGGCGATCCAGCGCTCCAGCACGTCGGCGGCATCGTCCAGCGACAGGTCCTCGCCCTCGACCTTTTCGACTTCATGCAGCTCCAGCTGCACCCTCTCGTCGCCGGCGTTGTCACGCAGGAACTGCCGCATGTGCTGGCGCGCATACGGAAACAGCGATTCATGCACGAAATCGATCGACGAGGTCGTGCCCTCGATGTCGGTGACGATGGCCTTGGTCATGATCGGTGAAGTCGCCCCGCGCTCAGGCGGCGCGATCCAGGGTGTCAAGCCTGGGAAAGCGGTCGGCGATGTTGTCGCCGGTGAAGGCCGGCACCCAGCCCTGCGGGTTCACGAACAGCCGAATCGCCTTGAGATTCGGATTCGGCCCCATGTCGAACCAATGGGTGGTGTTCGCCGGCACGGACAACAGGTCCCCGCGCAGGCAGTGCATCGCGTAGACCTTGGCATTGGTGCGGATGTAGAACACGCCCTCGCCCTCGACGAAAAAGCGGACCTCAAAGTCGTCATGGGTGTGCTCGTGCAGAAATTTCTCTCGTGCCGCTTCCTTCTGGGGGTTGTCGGCCGTCATCGAGATCACGTCCACGGCCTTGAATCCGTAGCGATGCATGAGCCGGTCGATCGGCTCCCGATAGGCTTCGATGATCTCGTCCTGCGTGGCATGCGCATCCAGCTCACGCGAGGCTTCCCAGCGCTCGAACGCGACCCCGATGGCAGCGAGACTCGACCGAATCGAATCAAAGTCGCGGTATACCACTTCGGCCCGATGCGGATTGCCCTCCGCAAAGATCGACAGCTTGCTCATGCTCTTGCTCCTCCACTCATTCAGTCACTCGATCCGCCGACGCGCGCGGCTTCCAGTTCGCACTGGAACATGAATTCCAGCGCCTCGATTCGATAGCGGGCCAGCTCCACACTTGAGCCCCAGGCATACAGACCGTGCCCGCGGATCAGATAACCGTGGCGTCCTTGTCCGTTCAGCATCGCGGCATCGACCTGCGCCGCCAGTCGCCGGATATCCTGATCATTCTCGAACACGGGGATTTCGACAGCGGCTTCGTGGGTTTCTATCCCCTCAAGAATCTTGAGCAGCTCGAAATCGGCGAGGCGCAGGCTATTCCGACTTCGTGACAGCACCGTGGATGCCACCGAATGCGTATGAAAGATCGCTGCCGCACCGGCATCCCGCGCATAGATCTGGCAATGCAGCAGGGTTTCGGCCGAAGATCGGCGCGCGCGATCAATCGCGCGGCCGGCGGCGTCGACCAGCATCAGGTCCGCGTCCGAAAGCTCGCCTTTGTGACAACCACTGGCTGTGATCGCGATGCGATCAGCGTCAATCTTGTACGAAAAATTGCCGCCGCTGGCCGGCACCCAGCCGCGCTGGTGAAACAACCGTCCGGCGGCGATCAGCGACTCGCTTCGGCTTGCGTCCATCATCGGCCAGAGCCCACGAAGTTCGGGCCGCGCACTTTAGGACATGGGCCGCGCTCGAACAATAGCGGCGGGATCCGTCTCGCACCGGATCAGGTCAGCACCAACGAGGCCAAGCCGAGGAAGATCAGGAAGCCCATGCTGTCGGTGGCAAAGGTCAGGATGATGCTGCTGCCGCGCACCGGATCGCGCCCGAAGCGATCAAGCAGCACCGGCGCGAAGATGCCCACCGTGGCCGCCACGATCAAGTTGAGCAGCATCGCCACCGAGATCACCAGCGCCAGGCCGAGGTTCTGGTAGAGCAGCAGCGCAGCCAAACCCAGCACCGCCCCCCAGATCACGCCGTTGTAGGCACTCACCGCCAGCTCACGCCAGACCAAGCGCTTGAGTTGAGGGCCGCCAAGCTGGCCCAGGGCCAGACCGCGAATCACCAGGGCCACGGTCTGGTTGCCGGTATTGCCACCCATGCTGGCGACAATCGGCATCAGCGTGGCCAAGGCCACCAATTGCAGGATGATGTCCTCGAAGGCGCCGATCACGCGCGAGCTGATGAAGGCCGTCGCCAGATTGATGCCGAGCCAGGCCCAGCGTTCGCGCGCCGCCTGCGGTATCGGGGCATACACGTCCTGATCCTCGGACAGGCCGACTTCTTCCAGGCGCTGTCGCTGCAGACGTTCGTTGAGGCTGTCGAGCACCGAATCCACGGTGATGCGGCCCACTACCTGATTCTGAAGATTGAGCACCGGCGCCGTGATCAGGTCGTAGCGTTCGAAGGCGCCGACCGCCTCGTGCACCGGATCGTCGGTGTAGAACAGACGCGGATTGGCGTCCATCAGCTCGGCCACGCTCTGCTCCGGATCGCCCAGCAGCAGATGTTCCAGCGAGAGCACCCCGCGAAGGTGGTTCTGACGGTCCACGACGAAGATCTGGTTGGTGTCGTCCGGCAGGCGGCCGCGACGCCGCAGATAGCGCAATACGGCATCGAGCGAGGCGTCTTCCCGCACCGAAACGAAGTCCAGGTCCATCTCGGCGCCGACGGTGCCATCCGGAAACGACAGCACGGAACGCACCGCCGCCTGATCGGACTGGTCCAGCCGCGCCAGCACATCGGCACGCTGCTCGTCCGGCAGTTCGGCGATCAGATCGGCGATATCGTCCGAATCCAGCGGCGCCACCGTCGCCGCGATCTCATCGGCCGGCATCGCCGCCACCAACTGACGGCGAACGGCGTCGGCGGCCTCCAGCAGTACCGCGCCGCGACGATCGTGGCCCACCAGATCCCAGGCCGCGGCGCGCGCCTCCGGGGCCAGCGCCTCAAGCACGAAGGCGACGTCGGCCGGGTGGAATTGAGCGAGTCTCAGCGACAACTGGGTGCGCTGCTGGCGCGCCACCAGACCGGCCACCACATCCTGATTGCGATTCTCGGACCGGCTGACGATATCCCGCTCGATCGCCTGCCGCGACAGCAGCTCGATCACCTGCGAGCGCGCCTGCTCCAAGTGCCGGTGGTGTGGATGCTGAGTCTCGGCCATGCCCCCGAACCATCGCGTGAGAACGGCGGCATCTTATGCCGGTGGATCGGGACTGTCGTCCCGACAGCGCAAAAGGCCCGCATCGCGCGGGCCTTTCTGCAAACCTGAAACTTTTCAACCGGTGCGGCGCGCCTGAGGCGCAGCCGCAACGCGCTACTTGATCTTGCCTTCCTTGAAGACAACGTGCTTGCGCGCCACTGGATCGTACTTCTTGAACTCCAGCTTGTCCGGAGTGTTCTTCTTGTTCTTGGTCGTGGTGTAGAAGTAGCCGGTTTCCGCGGTGGAAATCAGGCGGATCTTGTCACGTTCTTTCTTCGCCATTACTTAATCCTCAGACCTTTTCGCCGCGTGCACGCACGTCCGACAGAACGGCATCGATGCCCTTCTTGTCGATGATGCGCATGGCCTTGGACGACAAGCGCAGGGTCACGTAGCGCTTTTCCGATTCGACCCAGAAGCGATGCGTGTGGAGATTCGGCAGGAAACGACGACGCGTCTTGTTGTTCGCGTGCGAGACGTTGTTGCCGACCATCGGGCGCTTGCCGGTGACCTGACAGACTCTGGACATGACCAAAATTTCCAAATGCAGACGGTAGATTGCGGCTGTCCGTGGAGGACGCCGAAAAGAGCGCGGCTTTATATCAGAGTCTTCCGGGCCGGGCAAGCATACGGCTCTCCGCGATGGAGGCCCAGGCGCCCTGAAAACGGCTCAAATCCAGCCGCGCTCGGCAAAGCTGGTGAGCGTCTCGCCGACCACGATATGGTCGAGGACGCGCACGTCGACCAAAGCCAGCGCCTGACGCAGACGCTCGGTCAGCGAGCGATCGGCCGGCGACGGTTCGGATACGCCCGAAGGATGATTGTGCGCCAGAATCACCGCGGCGGCATTTTTGGCCAGCACGCGCTTGACGACCTCACGCGGATACACCGAGGCACCGTCGATCGTGCCGTGCGACAGCGCATCGAAACTGATCACGCGGTGCTGGTTGTCCAGCAACAGCATCCCGAAAATCTCCACAGGCTCGTCGCGCAGGCGTACCTGTAACCAGCGGCGCGCATCTTCGGGATTCTTCAGGGCATCGCGCTGCGGCAACTGCTCGGCAAGATGGCGGCGCGCCATTTCCAGGGCAGCCTGAAGCTGCGCGTACTTGGCATCGCCCATGCCCTTGACGGCCGAGAACGAAGCCAGATCCGCGGCGAGCAAGCCGCGCAATCCGCCGAAATGCGAGAGCAGCTGCCGCGCCAGGTCCAGCGCGCTGGCGCCGGGGATACCGGTGCGCAAAAAGATCGCCAGCAGCTCTGCGTCGGTGAGCGCTGCGGCGCCTTGTTGCAGCAGCCGCTCACGCGGCCGCTCGGCGGCGGGCCAGTCCTTGATCCCCATGCCTCGAATCCTAGCGCGCTTGGGCGTGAGGCGTGAGGGGGCTGTTCGACACGGTCAAGCACGCGGACGCGTATCGGCACTAAAATGCCGGCATGTCGAACGTCCCCACCCCATCGCTGGCCGGCCGGCGCGTCCTGCTGGGCGTGACGGGCGGTATCGCCGCGTACAAATCGGCCGATCTGGTGCGCCGGCTCAAGGATGCGGGCGCCGATGTACAGGTGGTCATGACCGAAGCCGCGACGCGCTTTGTCGGACCACAGACGTTCCAGGCGGTGTCCGGCCGCCCGGTGCGCCAGTCGCTGTGGGACGAGGCCGGTGAAGCTGCGATGGGGCATATCGAGCTGGCGCGCTGGCCGGATGCGATTCTGATCGCCCCGGCGTCCGCCAACGCCCTGGCGCGGCTCGCGCACGGCTTCGCGGACGATCTGCTGTCTACGCTGTGTCTGGCCACCGACCGGCCGATCTTCTGCGCACCGGCGATGAACCGCCTGATGTGGGCCAATCCCGCAACCCAGGCCAACGCCCGCGCGCTGCAGGATCGTGGCGTGACACTGTTCGGCCCCGGCAGCGGCTCGCAGGCCTGCGGCGAAACCGGTGACGGACGCATGCTGGACCCTCTGGAGCTGGTCGCGCGGCTGGCGCAAGCGCTCTCGGGCGGTCCGCTGCAAGGCGTCCACGCCGTCGTCACGGCCGGTCCGACGCACGAAGCAGTGGACCCGGTTCGGGTGCTCACCAATCGCTCGTCCGGCAAGATGGGCTTCGCCGTCGCCGAGGCTCTGGCCCGGCTCGGCGCGCAGGTCAGCCTGATCGCCGGGCCGGTCTCGCTGAGCACACCGCCCGGGGTGAAACGAATCGATGTTCAAAGCGCCGACGACATGCTGCAGGCTTCGCTGGCCGCGGCGGATCAGGCACAGATTTTCGTGGGCACGGCGGCCGTCGCCGACTATCGCCCGGCGCAGACGGCGCCCGGCAAGATCAAGAAGTCCTCGGACACGCTGAGCCTGGCGCTGAGCCGCACCGAAGACATCCTGAGCACGGTACGGGATCGCCATCCGGCGCTGTTCATGGTGGGCTTTGCTGCGGAAACCGAATCGCTGGTCGACTACGCGCGCGACAAGCTGCGGCGCAAACACCTGCAGATGGTCGCCGCCAACGAGGTCGGCGGCGGACGCGCCTTCGACGTCGATGACAATCATCTGATCGTCGTCGAGGCCCAGCAGGAAACCGATCTCGGCCACGCGCCGAAGACCGAGCTTGCGCGTGCCCTCGCCGAGCTGATCGCCGCGCGCTACCTCGCACTCAATCCAAGCGTCTGAAACCGTCCCCGGAATGAAACCGATACAACTCAAGATTCTCGATCCGCGCGCGCAGGCGCCGACCTATGCCACGGAAGGTTCCGCCGGCCTCGATCTGCGCGCGGTGCTCGATGCGCCGCTGAGCCTGTCGCCCGGCCAGTCCACCCTGATCAAGACCGGCCTGTCGATTCACATCGCCGATCCAGGGCTGGCCGCGATGATCCTGCCGCGCTCGGGCCTCGGCCACAAACACGGCATCGTGCTCGGCAACCTGGTCGGTCTGATCGACTCGGACTACCAGGGCGAGCTGATGGTGTCGTGCTGGAATCGCGGGCAGACGGCATTCACGATCGAACCCGGTGAGCGCATCGCGCAACTGGTGCTGGTGCCCGTGGTACAGGCGCAGTTCGAGATCGTCGACGAATTCGCCGCCTCGCAGCGCGGTGAAGGCGGCTTCGGCTCCAGCGGCCGGCATTGAACATGAGCATCGACCACAGCAAGGCGATCGAGACCGCCCACGTTCTCACCGAGGCGCTGCCGTACATCCGCCGTTTCGCCGGCAAGACCATGGTCATCAAGTACGGCGGCAACGCCATGGACGAAGGCGCCTGCAGCACCAGCTTCGCACGCGATGTGGTGCTGATGCGCCTGGTCGGGATGAATCCGATCGTGGTGCACGGCGGCGGGCCGCAGATCGGCAAGCTGCTCGAACGGCTTGGCAAGAAGAGCGAGTTCGTGCAGGGCATGCGCGTTACCGACGACGAGACCCTGGACGTGGTGCAGATGGTGCTCGGCGGCCTCGTCAACAAGGAGATCGTGTCCGGCCTGACGCAGGCCGGCGGACGCGCGGTCGGCATCTCCGGCAAGGACTCGGCGATGATCCGAGCGCGCAAGATGGTCCTGTCGGGCGGCTTGGCCTCGGCGCCGGAGATCATCGACATCGGTCATGTCGGCGAGGTCGAATCGATCGATCCGGGCCTGGTGGAAAGCTTGTGCGCGACCGGTTTCATCCCGGTGGTGGCGCCGATCGGCGTGGACGACAGCGGACAGTCCTACAACATCAACGCGGACTTGGTGGCCGGCAAGCTGGCCTCGGTACTGAACGCCGAAAAGCTGATCCTGCTGACCAATACGCGCGGCGTGCTGAGCAAACAGGGCGAACTGCTGACCGGCCTCAAGCCGCCGCAGGTCGAAGCCTTGATTGCCGACGGCACCATCCACGGCGGCATGCTGCCGAAGATTCGCTGCGCGCTGGACGCGGTCAACTCGGGCGTGCGCTCCTCGCATATCGTCGACGGCCGGCTGGAACACTCCGTGTTGCTGGAGCTGTTCACCGACGAAGGCATTGGCACTTTGATCCGTGGCTAAGCGCTCTGATCAACCAGCGCCTGGCTCGATCAGCGGCGGCGTCGGCGCCGGCGGGATGTCCTCGGCCGGCAGGTTTCGCAGTTCGCGATAACGCGCGATGTCCCGGGCGAACTGCTCGATGATCCCGTTGCGTTCCGCGCGCATGTGCTTCGCCGATTCGCGATTGCGTTGCAGGGTGGTCTCGAACTCCGCGATCTGCGTTTCGAGCTTGGCCGGCACAGGCTTGCCCTGACTGTCCAGGCTGTCGGCGCGCTTGTGCAGATCAAGCAGGGAGCGCTCGGCGTCGGCGATCGACTTCTCGGTCAGGCCCAAGCGACCGTTGAGCACACGCACGCGACTGTCGCGGGTGTCGATGATGTCGCCGACGCTTTGATAGGCCTGCGTCAAATAGCCGTCATACCGCGCCTGCTCCTGCTCGCGCGCCTGCTGCTCGGCCGCCAGCTTGGCCAGCCGCGCCTCCTCGGCCAGTTCCTCGGGCGTTTTTTCGCGTGCCTTGATTTCCACCACCAGGCCGCGCTGGTCATAGACCTGGCGCTCGGCGCTGGCGTACTTCGGCGGCACGCGATCACCACAGGCCCGCTGACCGTTCTCGTCGGTCCAGCAGACGATGCGCTGCTGCCCATCGGCCGCCCGCGCGTCCGGTACCGGCAACAGCGTCACCAGCAGCAGCGTGATGCCCATCATGGCCTTGCACATGCCATGTCCTCCCGATTGCACCGCGACGTACGCATCCCGCCGCGTGATTCAGGCGCCGTATTGCGCCTGATAGTTTTCGATGGCCTGAATCGTCGCGGCATCGCCGCCGGACTTGCCGAGAAATTCGAGCACTTCACGTACCGTCACCAGTGACAGTATCGCCAGCTTGAGCTCGCTGGACGCTTCCGCCACGGCGGAGCGGCCCGACGGGCCGACCTCTTGCCGGTCCAGCGCCGTGATCGCAGCCACCGGCTCGGCGCCGGCCGCCACCAGCATGTGATACGACTCGCGCAAGGCGGTGCCGGCGGTCAGCACATCGTCCACGATCACCACGCGACCGCGCGGCGGCGCCCCGACCATGGTGCCGCCCTCGCCGTGCGCCTTGGCCTCCTTGCGATTGTAGGCAAACGGCAGGTCCATGCCGCGCCGCGACAAGGCGACCGCCACCGCCGCCACCAGCGGAATCCCCTTGTAGGCCGGCCCGAACAGCATGTCGAAGCCGATCCCGCTGGCCACCAGCGCTTCGGCATAGGCATCCGCCAGCCGTGCCAGCGCCGAGCCGGTGCTGATCTTGCCGAGGTTGAAGAAATACGGGCTGACGCGCCCGGACTTGAGCGTGAACTGGCCGAACTTGAGCACTTCATGCTCAAGCGCCAGTTCCATGAATTCGGTCTGATAAGTTTTCATGCGTCAGCTGTACGGAGCGAGCGGGAGTCGCGGGCCAGAAAAGCTACACTGAGTCATCCTCGATGCCTATCCCCGGATTTTCACATGCGCGTGATTTCGCTCAACGCCAACGGCATACGTTCGGCGGCCCGAAAGGGCCTGTTCGACTGGCTCCCCGAGCAGCAGGCGGACATCCTCTGCCTGCAGGAAATCAAGGCGCAGATGAGTGATCTGGAAGGTGACCGGACGTTTTCGCCGGATGGTTGGCATGCGCATTTCAATCACGCCCAGAAGAAGGGCTACGCCGGCACCGCGATCTTTTCGCGGCGCGAACCGGATGCCGTGATCGATCGTCTGGGCGTCGCCGAATTCGACGACGAGGGTCGCTATATCGAACTGCGTTTCGGCAAGCTGTCGGTCTCCTCGCTGTACCTGCCGTCCGGCTCCTCGGGACCGGAACGCCAAGCCAGCAAGGACCGCTTTCTGGAATTCTTCCTGCCGCGGATGCGCGAATGGATCGCTTCCGGCCGCGCCTACATCCTGTGCGGCGACTGGAACATCGCGCACCGCAACATCGACCTCAAGAACTGGCGCTCCAACCAGAAGAATTCCGGCTTTCTGCCGCACGAGCGCGCCTGGCTGGACAGGCTGTTCGACGAGCTGGGCTGGGTCGATGCCTACCGTGCGCTGTACCCGGAGACCGAAGGCGAGGCCTACACCTGGTGGTCGAATCGTGGGCAGGCCTGGGCCAACAACGTGGGGTGGCGCATCGACTACCAGATCGTCACACCGGGCCTGCGCGACAAAGTGCGTGCCGCCGCCATCTACAAGGATTCCCGCTTTTCGGACCACGCGCCGCTGACGCTGGACTACGCTCTGTGAGCGAAGCGCCTGACCCGACGGTCGCGCCGAAACCAAGCGGACTGGCGGCCCTGCGTGTCTACCGGCATCCGCGCGTCACGGCGATGCTGTTCCTGGGCTTCTCGTCCGGGCTGCCGTTCCTGCTGGTGTTCTCCACGCTATCCGCCTGGCTCAAGCAGGCCGGCATCGACAAGACCACGATCGGCATGCTGTCCTGGGTGGGGCTGGCCTACACCCTCAAGTTCTTCTGGGCGCCGGTGGTCGACCGCCTGGCGATCCCGATCCTGACCCGCTTGCTGGGCCGTCGTCGCAGCTGGATGCTGCTCGCACAATGCGGCATCGCCGCCGGCCTGGCCGGACTGTCCCTGCATGCGCCCGAGGACGGACTGTCGATCTTTGCCTGGCTGGCCTTGTTGGTGGCGTTTTCCTCGGCCACGCAGGACATCGCCGTGGACGCCTGGCGCATCGAGGCGGTGGGCACGCAATACCAGGGCGCCATGGCCGCCGCCTACCAGCTGGGCTACCGCGTTGCGATCACCGTGGCCAGCGCCGGCGCGCTGTGGCTGGCGGCCGATCTGGGCTGGCACATCGCCTATCTGGTGATGGCCGCCTGCGTCGGCGTGGGGGTACTGACCACGCTGGTGATTTCCGAACCGGCGGCTCGCGCCAACCCGCTCAGTGCCGAGCAGGAGCGCCGCGCCCTGGCCTGGGTGGAGGCACACGCCCACCTGCCCAAGCTGCTGCGCGATATCGGCGAATGGTTCGTCGCCGCCGTGGTTTGCCCGTTCCTTGATTTCTTCTCGCGCATCGGCATCCGCACCGGCATCCTGATCCTGGCGTTTGCCGGCTGCTACCGGCTCACCGATTTCACGATGGGGGTCATGGCCAATCCGTTCTATCTGGACATCGGCTACACGCTCAAGGAAATCGCCGCCATCGCCAAGGGCTACGGCATCATCACCCAGATTGTGGGCACGATCCTCGGCGGCGTCGCCATCGCCCGTTTCGGCACGCGGCGCACGCTGGTGGCCGGCAGCGTCCTGGTGATCGCCACCAATCTGAGCTTCGCCACCCTGGCGATGACCGACGATCCGGGACTATGGGGGCTCGGCATCGTGATCGGCGCCGACAACCTGGCCATGGGCGTGGCCGGCACCGCCTTGATCGCCTATCTGTCCGGGCTTACCAGTGCCTCGTACACGGCGACGCAGTACGCGCTGTTCTCGTCGTTCTACGCACTGCCGGGCAAGCTGCTGATGGGCGGCTCGGGCTGGGTCGTGGACCAGATCGGCTGGCCGGGCTTCTTCCTCTACACGTCGGCGCTCGGCGTTCCGGCGCTGATCCTGCTCTACTTCCTGATGCGCACCGAAGCGGCCAACAGCCCAAGCACCGCTAGTTGAGCTCGTCCAGGCGGTTCATCACGCCGTCCCAACGTTGCGGCTGAACCTGGTCGGGGTCGATGCCGTAGTCCTCGGGCTCAAGGTCGAGGGCGCCGGACCAGTCCTCCGGCGGCGCGCTAGGTCGTGCGCTCAGTTCCATCCAGTTCTCGAAGTCGAACTCTTCCAGAGCGCCGTCGAAATGCTGGACCAGTATCAGCTCCTGACCGATATCGATGCCGACGATTTCAAATCGCACACCATCGGCTTCGTACCACTGGCCCGCGTCGAGGCTTCGCAGCCAATCCGCCATACGCCACCTCCGCCTTCCACAGTGTGGGCTCGTGAGGATTCGGTGCCCGGGTGGAAGCATCAAGAAAGCATGCCTCGGTTATAGGCCGATGCGGGCGGTGCTTCAAGACTGAGCCGGTGCCGTCCGTCGGACAGGGCCAGTGCCGCCAGGAATGCTGCACAGGCAAGCAATTTTAACGTGAATCACGCGCGGCGTGATGCCGACCTACCCTCGCCCGCTTGCGGGAGAGCAACCGTGTTCCGCGTCAAGCAGTCGAGGCTGCAGTATGGTGCGGATTCCAAGGCTGTCGGGTACGCAGGATGGCATTGAGGATCGTCAGCAGCTTGCGCATACAGGCGACGGTGACGACCTTGGCCGGCTTGCCCTTCGCCGAGAGCCGTTCGCTCATTGCGCGGATTTGGGGGTTGTGCCTTTGCGCACTTTGGGTGGCCATGTACAAAGCATGGCGTACCGTGGCGCGGCCACCCCAGATCATGCGTTTGCCTTTGAGCTTGCCGCTGTCACGATTGAAAGGTGCCACCCCGACGAGGGCTGCGATTTGTTTACGACCCAACGAGCCCAATTCGGGGAGTTCGGCCACCAGCGTGGCGGCATTGACCTCTCCGATGCCTTTGACGCTTCGCAGCAACTCGTCTTTGGCTCGCCAAGCAGGGCTGTCCTTGACCCGCTGGCGCAGCTCGTTGTCCAGGTCCGTCTGGCGTTTCTCCAGCCACCCGATGTGTGCCTTCAGGTCCTTGGTGACGCGACGATCCCGCGCGCCGGACAGGCGATTGCGCTCCATGGTCAACATCTCGACCAATTGCCGCCGACGCGCCACGACTTCGTCCAGGGCTCGCAGCGCCTCGTCCTTGAGGGGGCGCGGCTCGACCCCCGTCATCGCTCCGAAACGGGCCAGAATGCCGGCATCCACCTGGTCGGTTTTCGCCAGAATGCCCAGCGCCTGCGCAAAGCGTTGTGTCTGCCGCGGATTCACCACGGCCACTGGCACTTCGGCTCGGGCCAGCTCCGCTGCCACCTCGATTTCCAGACCGCCGGTGGCTTCCAGTACCACCAGGCGCACCTTCAACGTCTGCGCATGCAACACCAACGCCGCAATCCCTTCCACATCACGCGCGTATTTCGACGCCCGGGTCGTAGGCCACGTCGCGCAGTCCAGCGACTGCTTCGATACGTCGATTCCAAGCACCAACTCTTTGTCTTGCTTTTCCATCATTCAACTCCCGGCCTTGTTGATACGAGCTTCTCGCTCAGGCAACCGTTCGGGTTCTCGAATCAATTCCGATGCAGCGACCCATGCTCTCCCACGGTCTTGGAACCTGGGGGGGAACGGCCTGCTACACCGGGTACTGCTAAACACTCTTTACAACAATTACGTCTACCGCGAAAACAAGCATACAAGGGGGGACCGCTCGCGACTGCGAGCGGTGGGTGAGGGCAACGGCCATGACGCAGGAGATTCATTTTGCGGGGCGCCGCTTGCGGCATGGCCGTTAACGTGAATCTCGCGCAGCGAGTCCGCTGCCCCTTGTCCACGACGTGGGAGAGGGGAGGACCGCCCGCGGAGCGGGTGGTGGGGAGAGGGCGGCCTGCCTGGCACAGGATTCATTTTCCGGGGTGCCCCGCCGGCATGGCCGTTAACGTGAATCACGCGCGGCGTGATGCCGAGCTAGCCTCGTCCGCTTGCGGGAGAGCAAAACGGCCATGCCGCAGGCGATTCATTCTGCCGGGCGCTGCTTGCGGCATGGCCGTTAGCGCAGCGTCTGCAACTAGGCCTGCAGCAATTCATCCAGAAACGGCACGACGGCATCGCGCACCACATCGAGCCGGCCATGGAAGAAATGCCCGCAGCCTTGCGCCGTCACCAAGCGCGGCTTGGGCGACAGCGTCTCGATCTTGCTTGCGGTTTCCGCATACGGCACCACCTCGTCATCCGTGCCGTGGATCAGCAGCCACGGACAAGCCGGCTGCGGCGTCTCGCGATCCTCGAAGTAGCGAAACGGCGGCGCCACCGTCACCAGCGCGTCGGGCGACACGCGTGCGGCCGCGCCGAGCGCGACATAGCCACCGAACGAGAAACCGGCCATCACCGTCTGCGCACCGGGAATCTGCGCCTGCATCCACTCGAACAACATGACCGCGTCATCGGTCTCGCCAAGCCCCTTGTCATGTTCACCCTCGCTGGCGCCGACACCGCGGAAATTGAAACGCAGCGCGTATAGCCCGGCCTGCTGTGCCGAGGACGCCAGCATGTATGCCACCTTGTTTGACATCGCACCGCCCATCAGCGGATGCGGATGACAGACCACGGCGAACCCCGGACGCTGGCGCGGCTTGCGGGGCGCCGACAGGATCGCCTCGACTGCTCCGCCACCGGCACGCAGGCTCAGGTTCCTGGATTCGCCGGCCGAGGGTAAGGAATTCGAGTTCATGAAATGGGTCGCTTCAGCACTGCATGGTGGTGGGTTCGCCGGCCAGCGGCGAAACGGATCACAATTCTCGCCAGCCGGCAGGCGGCTTGGCTAGTCGCCGCGTCGCCCACACGCCCAAGGCCAGGCCCACGACAAACACCAAGGCGCCGGCAACCAGCGCATTGCGCTGCGCTCGCACCAGCTCGGACTTGCGCTGTCGCAACTGCTCATCCGCGGCGCTTTTCTCAAGCTCGCGCCGCAAGCGCTCATTGTCTTCCAGCAGCGCCTCGACATCGACCCCCGACAGCGCCTCCAGTTCAAGGATGCGGGCGCGCGCCGTTTCAAGATCGGCCAACACCGATTCCATCTGCTGGCGTGCGCTCGGCTGGTCGCTGAGATAACGCGACAGCAGCCAACCGCGTCGTCCGTCCGTGGTGGACACGCGGGCATAGCCGCTGTCGGCATCCTGCGCCAGCACGGTCACCGCCTCACCGCTCTGCACCAGCCCGAGCACCGTGGCGTCGGTCCCCTTCGCCGCACGCAAGGTCACGGCCAGTTCATCGCTGACATAAGCACGCGCGTCCTGCGCCAGGATCGGCGCCGGCAGCAGTGCCGCAAGCGTCAGCCCCAGCCTCATCAGCGTCCCGACCGCCCCAAAGGCTGCGCGCAGCCTTCCCCGAGCATTCCCTTGCATGCACATGATCGACCAGCCCGCCTTCGACATTCGCCGGTGCGAGCATAGTGCAGCGCTTGTCAGCCCGCATGCGGCTCCATATAGTCAGTGCAGCACCGCCGCACTCGAACCGGTGTATGGCGTAACGACACACCTAAATAAACTGGATGGGGGAGCACGGATGCGTTCGATCGCTCTAGCAGCAGTCACCGCCGGCGTTCTGACGACGGCCGGCTTGGCACAGGCCGACACCTGGGACCGTTCTGCGGACTCGCGCGCCGGCGCCTATGTGGGCATGGAATTTGGTGGCACGACCACCACGAGCCGGGACGTCCCGCTGCACTACGGCTTTCGCTTCGATCAGGCACGAAGCCACCGCTGGCAGGCCGACACGTTCGGCGGCACGCCGCTTGCAATGGCCGATTTCACGGCGCAGGGGTTGGAGCAGATCAGCTTCAACGGCATCCCCATGGTTCGCCGTGTAGCGATTCCCGGCAATCGCGCCAATGGCGACGACACCGAATATCAATGGACGGACTGGGCGCTGATCGCGGTGGCGGCAGCCGGCTTTGGATACCTGATTTATGAAATCAGCGAAGGCGATGACGACGACGAGCCGGAACCCGCCGAGGACACCGGCGGTGGGCTGCTCGGCGGTGACGGCGGGGGCTTGCTCGGTGGTGGCGATGACGGAGACGACGGTGACGGCGGCGGGCTGCTCGGCGGACTGCTCGGTGGCGAATACCGCGGCGGCGGCTACGTGCGCGGCCTCGGCGAGCGCGTCGATCCGGAATACCAGCGCTGGCTGGACGGCGGCAGCGGCCAGATGGGCGATCTCGGCGGTTGATGACACACTTGCAGTGACACGGGGGAGCGTTCGCGCTCCCCTTTTTCGTGGGGGCTGACCATTCTCGGGGAAACATGACCGCTCGTTCGCGCATCCTCCTACCGGACCGCCTGCTCGGCCTGTTCGCAATCGATCTGAGGACGCTGGCGCTGTTTCGCATCGCGCTGGGTCTGCTGCTGTTCGTCGACCTGTGGCAGCGCTTTGCCGACCTCAGCGCGTTCTACAGCGATTTCGGCGTGTTCCCGCGCGAAGTCGCCGTGACCACGGCCGGCGCCTGGCGTTTCTCGCTACACCTGTCCAGCGGCTCGGTGTATTTCGAGGCCGCGTTGTTCGTCGCGCAGATGGCCGCGGCGCTGGCGCTGGTGGCTGGCTGGCGCACACGCCTGGCCACCGTGATCAGCTTCGTACTGCTGGTATCGCTGCAAAGCCGCAGCCCGCTGATCCTGATCGGTGCCGACAATCTGCTGAGCTGCCTGCTGTTCTGGGGCATGCTGCTGCCGCTCGGCGCGCGCGCCTCGCTGGATGCCGCGCTGACGCACGCCGCCCCGCCTGAAACGAATCACTATCGCAGCTGGGCCAGCGCCGGCCTGCTGCTGCAGGTGCTGTCGGTGTACTTCTTCACCGCCTGGCTCAAGTCGGACGCGGACTGGTGGCCGGACGGCAATGCGGTCTACTACGCGCTCAACCTCGACCGCTACGTCACGCCCATCGGCGAATGGCTGCGCGATTTCCCGGGGCTCATGCGCACGCTGAGCTACGGTGTCTACGGCCTCGAATGGGCCGCACCGCTGCTGGTGTTGTGTCCCTGGTTCAACCGCGTCACACGCGGCGTCGCGCTGCTGCTGCTGGCGCTGATGCACCTCGGCTTCCTCGCCTGCCTGACGCTGGGTCTGTTCCCGTTCGTGAGTCTGTGCTCACTGACGGTGCTGCTCGGCGGAGGGCTGTGGGACTGGCTGGGAACTCGCCTGCAGCTCGGACGCGGCCTGCGTGTCCACTACGATCGTGACTGCGCGTTCTGCCGCCAGAGCTGTCGCGCGCTGTGCGCACTGCTGATGCTGCCGCGCGCCGAAATCCGTCCGGCGCAGGACAGCCCGCGCGCCGACGCGCTGATGCAGGCACATTGGTCATGGGTCGTCATCGATTACAGCGATACCGCGCACCTCAAGTTTAGTGCCTTCACCGCGCTGCTGAAAGCCTCGCCATGGCTGGCCCCATTCGGGCATCTGCTCTCGGCGACCTGGCTACAGACGCCCGGCAACCGACTCTATGACTTCGTTGCGAATCATCGTGCAGCAGTCGGCGGAGCGAGCGCCTGGCTGCTGCACGAACGCCCGGTACGCTTCGTACCCGGGCACGCCTCGCAGATCATCGCCGCGATTTTCCTGTTCGGAATCCTGGCCTGGAACCTGAGCTCGGTGCAGGCCCTGCCACGCTTCGTCGGCGGGCCGGTCGAACCGGTGTTCAACTGGCTGCGCATCGACCAGAACTGGAACATGTTCGCGCCGCGTCCGTACCGGGACGACGGCTGGATGGTGGTTCCCGGCCGCCTGGTGGATGGTTCCGAAGTCGACGTGCTGCATCCGGGACAGACGCCGAGCTTCGACAAGCCCGCCCACATCGCGATGACCCACGCCACGCCGATCCGCTGGCGCACCTATCGCACGCGACTGTGGCAGCGCGAATACGCCGACCAGCGCGAACACTACGCGCGCTACCTGTGCCGCGACTGGAACCTCAAAGCCCGGCCGCAGCAGCGCCTGCTGTCGCTGCGCCTGATCTACATGCTGGAACGTACTCCGCCGCCCGGCGAAACGGCCCGGATCGAACAGCGCGTACTATGGCGCCACGACTGCCTGGCGCCGGCGACGCGAACCGAGGGTGTCGATGCCTACTGAGCACGATGCACCGGTGGGGCTGATCGACATCGGCGCCAATCTCTCGCACGAAAGCTTCAAGGCCGATCTCGACCCCGTGCTGGAACGCGCCTGGGCGGCGGGTCTGGAGGCCATCATCGTCACCGGCAGCGACCGCGACAGTGCCACGCACGCGGTCGAACTCGCGCACCGGCATCCGGGCCGTCTGTACGCCACGGCCGGCCTGCACCCCCACCACGCCGAGCACTGGAATTCCGATTTGCGCAGCCATTTTCAGACGCTGGCGCAGGACCCGAGCTGTGTCGCCCTCGGCGAATGCGGGCTCGACTATTTTCGTGATCTCGCACCGCGCGCAGCGCAGCGCCAGGCGTTCTCCGAACAGCTTCGGCTGGCGGTCGACGGTGCCATGCCGGTATTTCTGCATCAGCGCGACGCACACGCCGACTTCCTGGCAATCCTGCGCGAATTTCGCCCGCAGCTGAAGGCCGCTTGTGTGCATTGCTTTACCGACACTGTCGAAGCTCTGGACGACTACCTGGCACTGGATTGCCACATCGGCATCACCGGCTGGATCAGCGATGAGCGCCGCGGCGCGCACTTGCTCGAATCGGTGCCGCGCATTGCGGACCACCGCCTGATGATCGAGACCGATGCGCCGTATCTGATGCCGCGCAATCTGCCGCGCGAGGTCCGCAAGCAGGCGGGCCGGCGCAATGAACCGGCGTTCCTGCCCGCGGTGCTGGCGGCCGTGGCCGAGGCACGCCAGCAGACAGCATCACAGCTCGCCGGCCTGACCCGTGACAACGCGCGCGCGTTCTTCGCGTTGGATGCGGTATGAGCATGGCGTCTGCGGTCCGCGATACCCTTCGCAAAAGCAGGTACGCTTGAACATGGGCTTGATGACGAACGCGCCTAAGCCCGGTCCGGGGAGAACAGGCTGATCCGAATCGGCCAGACAGCAATGGAAACCGATCTAAGAAACCGCCGCGTACTGGTCGTCGACGACGACGATCGTCTGCGCGCCCTGATCGTCCGGCATCTCAACGACGCCGGCATGGATGCGCGCGGCGTGCCGGACGCCCGCCAGATGCATCGCTGGCTCGAACGCGAGCATCAGGACCTGATCGTGCTCGACCTGATGCTGCCGGACGACGACGGGCTGCGTGTGTGCTCGCGCCTGCGTGCCGAAGGCAACGACGTGCCGGTGCTGATGCTCACGGCCAAGGGCGACGATGTGGACCGCATTCTCGGGCTCGAAGTCGGCGCCGACGACTACCTGCCCAAGCCCTGCAACGCACGCGAACTGGTGGCACGCGTCAAGGCGATACTGCGGCGTACACGCTCGACCCCGCCGGGCGCGCCGGAACCGCAGCTGGGCCAGTATCGCTTCGGTCCGTTCGTCCTGGATTTCGAACGGCGCAGCCTGACGCGCGACGCGGATACCCGCATCCCGCTGACCACCGGTGACTTCGCGCTGCTGTCCGCCCTGATCCGTCACGCCGGGCAACCACTGTCGCGCGACCGTCTCTACGTGCTGGCCACCGGGCGCGAATACCTGCCTGAAGACCGGGCGATCGACGTCCGCGTATCGCGCCTGCGCAAACTCCTGACGGACGACAATTCCCAGCCGCGCTACATCCAGACCGTCTGGGGCTTCGGCTACGTCTTCGTCGCGGATGGCTGAAACCGCGCCGCCACGGGTGGCGGGGCCAGGCTCGGGATCCGGATCGTCCATCCTGACCGCGCCCAGCGCACATCAGCAGACCTTCTTCGCGGTCGCTTCGGCCGTCGTGGTGACCATCGGCAGTGCGATCACGCTGGCCTGGGTGTTCATCGCCGGCGTCCAGTTCGACAGCGTTGGCGATATCGTCCAGGCGCAGTACCGACTCGCGCAGTACATCTACGCGACCGCCGATTCCGACGAACAGGCACGCGAAATCCTCAAGGGTTCCGGGCTGGAACTGAGCCGCGAGCCGCCGAGCCTGGGCACGCCGCTGTCGCCGATACGGATCACCGCGCGCAGCGTCGCACGCCGGGTCTCGGAACGGCTCGGGGTGCCGGTGGAAGTCCGCCGCGACGGCGAGCAACGCGTGGTGTTCTGGATCGGGCCCGCCCCCGACATCGGCGGCGACTGGCTGGCACTGCCCCTGGCCTACGATCCCGGCAACGCACGCCTGTTGATTCTGATCTGGTTTGCCGCCGTGGCTGCCGCGATCATCGTCGCGTCGTGGTGGCTGGCCGGGCAGATCAACCGTCCTCTGCAACGTCTCGCCTCAGCGACGCGCACGCTGGCCAAGGGAGAGCCGTTGCCGCCGCCCCGTGCGGAAGGGCCACTCGAAGTCCGCCACCTCGCAGCGGCGCTGGACGAGGCGGACCGCAAACTGCGCGAGGATCTGCAGGAGCGCAAGCTGATGCTCGCCGGCATTTCGCATGACGTGCGCACGCCGCTGGCTCGCATGCAGCTATCGGTCGATCTGCTGAAAGGCGACGAGGACACGCATCTCGCGATCGAACAGGACATCGGCGAAATCAACGCGATACTCGACCGTTTCATGGAATATGTGCGGGACGGGCGCGAAGAACCGTTCGCACACACCGATCTCGCCGTGCTGATCCGCGAGGCCGCGCAACGCTACCGCGCGCAGATGCGGATCGAGGTGGACGTGGCGCAGCACCTCGACGCGCAATGCCGTCCGCAGGCGCTGCAACGCTTGCTGCACAATCTGCTCGACAACGCCGTACGCCACGGTCGGCCACCGATCCAGCTGTCCTGCCGGCGGCGCGGCAATACCATCGAGCTGAGCGTTCGCGACCATGGCGACGGGCTGCCGCCGACCGCGCAGGAACAACTCGGTCGACGCCCGAACCTGTCCGAAGAGCAGCGCCATGGCTACGGCCTGCACATCGTGCAACGCATTGCCGCCGCGCACGGCGGTATCGTCAAGTTCCGCGACGCGCGCCCCGGCACCCGCGTGCGTTTCGTGTGGCCGGACCAGCGGCCAGACCCAGAACCCTGACGAGGTCCGCAAAGCCACCGGAACAATGAATCTTGTGCCGGGCACGGACGCGGCGCGCGCCGGTCAGGCCGGGAAATATGCCTTGGTGTTCGCGTGCACGCGGTCATCGCTCAGCAGCGCCGCGACCCCACACCAGCGATAATCGCTGTGCTGTTCCGGCGGCAGTTCCAGCCCGGTCTCCAGGCGCAGTTCGTAGCCGAGCACGACATAGTGTGTTCCGAAGCCCGGGCGTTCACCGGCATTGTTGTCGTAAAAGTGCTCGTAGACGCCGAGGAAACGCGCGGCGCTGCGCTGCTTCGCCCGGCCAAGCTCGCTTGCGGTCAGACGGCCGAAGGCCGCCTCGAGCGGCTCATTCTTGAGCACGCGCCCGCCGGGAACAAACCAGAAGTCGCGCGCCGGCTCGTTGCGGCGCAAGCCGAGCAACACCCGCCCCGCGGCATCACGCACGATCAGGTCGATCGACACCAGCGGCGCATCGCGCACCACATCGAGGAATGCGGCTCGCGACAGCATCGACGGAGGTCCGGTTTCGCTCACACGGCCCCCGGTACCCGTCAGGGCGTTCGAATACCGGCAGCGCTCGGTCGACAGGACTTCATCCGATTTCGGCCGCGCTCTTGACGATACGACCGACCAGACCGTAATCCTTGGCATCGGCGGCGGACATCCAATAGTCGCGATCGGTGTCCTTCTCGATGCGCTCGATCGGCTGCCCGGTCTCGATCGAGAAAATCTCGTTGAGCCGGCGACGCATGCGGATGATTTCCTTGGCCTGGATCGCGATGTCCGACGCCGTGCCCATGCCGCCGCCCGAGGGCTGATGCAGCAGGAAGCGCGTATTCGGCAGGCTCAGGCGGTTTTCCGCCTTGGCCGCGGCATAGATCAGGGCGCCGGCACTGGCGACCCAACCGGTGCCCACGATCCGCACCTCGGGCTTCACGAACTTGATCATGTCGTAGATCGTATCGCCGGACTCGACGTGGCCGCCCTGGCTGTTGATGAAGATCGTGATCGGCTCGTCGCTTTCGGACTGCAAGGCCAGCAAGCGTGCGGTCACCGTTTCGGCGAGCTTCTGGTCGATCCCGCCATAGATCAGGATCGTGCGCGCCTTGAACAGGCGTTCCTCAAGCGCAGGCGTGCGCTGGGCCTTCTTCTCGTTTTCGGATTCCGGATCGTCGTTGAGCATGCGGAGGTCGGTCTTGGGGTTGTTCATCAGCGCAGTTTATCCGAGTCGGTCAGTGCACAAGCTAGTTGGGGACGAAGCTGCGCTCGATCAAGGCCTGCATCGGCGCCAGCGGCGACAGCGTGCCGAAGGCCTGGCCGCGCTGCCCGCCGAGCCGCGATTCGCAGAAGGCATCGGAAACCACACGATTGCCACCGCGGATCAGCACCGCCGCCTGGATCGCCAGCGCCGCGCGCTCGGTCACGTAGCGTGCGCGCGGCTCGATGTTGTCCTTGTCGGCCAGCTCCTCGCGAAGCGCGCCAATCTCGCGGTCCAGCGCCGGATGACCACCACGTGCCGATTCCAGCTCGGCCATCAGCGCCTCGGCCGTCGCCGGTTCGCGATTAAGCGCGCGCAACACGTCCAGACACTGGATGTTTCCGCTACCCTCCCAAATCGAGTTCAGCGGTGCCTGCCGGTACAGACGCGGCAGGATCGATTCCTCGACATAGCCCTGGCCGCCGAGGCATTCCTGCGCCTCGTTGACGAACGGCACGCAACGCTTGCAGATCCAGTACTTGCCGATCGCCGTAGCGATCCGCGCGAACGCGGCTTCCCTTGGATCGCGCGCGCTGGCATCCACAGCGCGCGCCACGCGCATCGTCAGTGCAGTGGCCGCCTCGGATTCCAGCGCCAGATCGGCCAGCACGTTCTGCATCAGCGCGTGTTCGACCAGGGTCTTGCCGAAGGTCTGGCGGTAACGGGCATGGTGCACGGCATGCTGCAGGGCCTGCCGCATCACGGCGGACGAGCCCATCATGCAGTCCAGCCGCGTCAGCGCCACCATCTCCAGTATCGTCGCGACCCCACGCCCCGGCTCGCCCACGCGACTCGCCACCGCCCCGTGGAACTCGACCTCGCTGGAGGCATTGCTCCAGTCGCCGAGCTTGTCCTTGAGGCGCTGGATGCGCACGTGATTCTTGGAACCGTCGTCCAGATAACGGGGCAGCAGGAAGCAGGACATCCCGGCATCCTCCTGCGCCAGCACCAGATGCGCATCGCAGGCCGGCGCCGAAAAGAACCATTTGTGGCCGACGATCTCGAACTGAGCGTCGCCCAGCTCATACGCGCGCGTGGTATTGCTGCGAACGTCGGAGCCCCCCTGCTTCTCGGTCATGCCCATGCCGATCTGCACGCCGTTCTTGCTCAGGCCCGGCAATGGGCGCGGATCGTATTGCCCGTCAGCGATTTTCGATACCCACTGCCGGCCGAAATCGCCAGCGTGAAGCAGGGCCGGCACGCTGGCGTAGGTCATCGTCAGCGGACAACCGGTGCCCTGCTCGGCCTGCGCGTGCAGCAATGCCAGCGCCGCGCGCGCCACGTGGGCGCCGGGCTTGGCCGCGTGTTTCCAGGCGAAGCCCGGCACGCCGTGGGCCACGGCCAGCTCCATGATGCGGTGATAGGCCGGATGGAATTCGACCGTGTCGAGACGGTGCCCATAACGATCGTAGAGCACCAGCTCCGGCTTGTGATGATTGGCCTCGAAACCGAGATCGAGCAGTTCGCCACCGGCAAGTTCGCCGAAGGCCTGCAGTTGACTCTCGGCCCAGCCACCACCTTCACGATGCACCGCGTCGCGCAGGGCCGGGTCACTGGCATAGGCGTTGAAGCCGCTCAGCGGCGGCGCCTGGTTGCTCACCTCATGCGTAACAAAGCGTTCGGAGGGTCTGGAGAAGTTCATGCGCAACTCCGGCAAAAGGGGGCCTTCGACCGTACCCCGTTCCGCCGGTTCCAGCCAGAGCCACCGGCGCCACTGCATGAAAAAAACCCGTCCGCGCTGTTGCGCGGACGGGCCTTGATCGAACCGACCAGTGCTCAGTGAATACCGCGCATGCCCTTGCGCAACAGCGGCGACAGCACCAACAGTGCCGCACCGGTGCCGATTCCAATCCAGAACAGCTTGCCGAACAACTCGGTATAGGTCGCCAGCGCTACACCGATGTCGGCGACCGCACCCGCGGTGGTATCCACCGAGGCGAGCTTGGAGATCAGCGCCGCCATGAATTCGGCATAGGCGGTGGCCAGGAACCAGGCGCCCATCATCACGCCGACCACCGAGGGCACGGCCAGCTTGGTCACCGCCGACAGGCCGACCGGCGACAGACACAGCTCGCCGGTGGTGTGGAAGAAGTAAGCCAACACCATCCAGATCAGCGCGACCTTGCCGAGTTCGTCCGGATGCTGCGCGCCGTAGACCAGCATGCCGAATCCCAGGCCAGCCTGGGCGATGCCCAGCGCGAACTTGACGGGCGTACTCGGCTCCCAGCCGCGCTTGCCCAGGAACTGCCACAGCATCGCGAAGAATGGCGCCACGGTGAAAATGAATAGCGCATTGAGCGAACCGATCTGCACCGCCGTGAACGTAAAGCCCAAGACCTCTCGGTTGAGCACACGATCCGCGTACAGGGTCATCGACGCCGAGGACTGCTCGAACAGGGCCCAGAACACCACAGTGGAAATCGTCAGGATCGCCAGCACGATCATGCGGCTGCGTTGCTGCGCATCGCAGCGCATCGTCACGAACCAAGCGAACCAGACCAGAAAGCCCAGCGCCAGCAGGTTCAGCGCGGTATGCACCACCGGATTGAACTGCACCAAGCGCCAGATCACGAACAGCGCGACGATCGAGCCGGCATAGATCAGCCATTCGCGTGACATGAAGCCGAAGACCTTGGCGCGCAGCTTCTCCGGGTCGTGCGGCTCGGCGGCACCGTGCAGATAGCGCTGGCCCCACAGGAACCACACCAGGCCGAACAACATGCCGATGCCGGCGGCGCCGAAGCCGTAGCGCCAGCCGTAGGTTTCACCCAGCCAGCCGCACAGCAGCGTGGCCGAGAACGAACCGATGTTGATGCCCATGTAGAAGATGGTGAAACCGGCATCGCGCCGCGAATCGCCCTGCTCATAGAGCTGACCGACGATGGTCGAGATGTTCGGCTTGAGAAAACCGACACCGGTAATCACCAATGCCAGCGAGAAGTAGAAGATCTGGAGCGCGCCGGTATCGCGGATGACGGTCCCGTTCTCGATGTAGGCCTGGGTGCCTTCGATGGCGAGGCCCAGATGCCCCAGCACCAGCAGCAGACCACCGAAGGTTACGGCCTTGCGCATGCCCAGATAGCGGTCGGCGAGCATGCCGCCGAGCACCGGTGTGGCGTAGGCCAGGCCGGCATAGGCGCCGAGCACGTCGAGCCCGTCCTTGTCGGTGAACAGATGGTACTTGGTGAGATAGAGCACCAGCAGGTACTTCATCCCATAGAACGAGAAGCGCTCCCATAGCTCCGTGCCGAAGCAGATATAGAGCCCGATGGGATGACCCAAAAACGTTTGGCCGCGCGATGCGGCAGCAATGGAAGTCGACATGAATCCCCGGCAAGCAATAACTTTGCCCGGAGTATACCCAGCACGCGCCGCCGTACCGCTTTTGCCCAAGCTTGGGTTTTGCAGGCCCGGATTCGGCGCGTACCATCCGCGAAGTCCCAATACCCGGAATCTCCATGCTGCGCATTGTTTCGGCTGCCGCGCTGATGCTCACCGCCACGATCGCCACGGCGGCGACCCATCCCTATTCGATCGACGATCAGGTTCGCTTCGATCGTGTCAGCAGCCCGCAGCTGGCGCCCGACGGCGGCTCGCTGGTCTACCAGCTGCGCGAAACCGACTTCGAGGCCGACAAGGGGCTCAACAGTCTGTGGACGCTGGCGCTCGCGGGCGGCAAGGCCACACCGCAACGCATCACGCCGGCCAGCCTCGGTGCGCATGACGCGCAGTGGGCTCCCGACGGGAGCGCGCTCTATTTCCTCGCGGCAAAGGACGGCGTACAGCAACTATGGCGCGTGGTCCCCGGCGAGGATGCCGAAACGCTCAGCGAGCTGCCGGTCGATATCGGCCGCTTTTTGATCGCGCCGGACGGCAAGCAGCTCGCGCTGCTGATCGATGTGTTTCCGGACTGCACGGACCTCGCCTGCACCGCCGCGCGCATCAAGTCCGCCGACGAGGACCCCGTCAGCGGCGTGATGTATCAGCGCATCTTCGTGCGTCACTGGGACAGCTGGGAAGACGGCCGCAATACCCAGCTGTTCTCGGCCACACTCAAGGACGACGGCCTTGGCGAACCCGTCGCACTGTCGACCACGCTCGACGCCGACATCACCGAACCGACGTTCTCGCCGGATTCGAAGACCCTGGCGTTTTCGGCCCGGCTCAAACAGGGCGAACCCTGGTCCACCAACTTCGATATCTACACGGTCGCCGTCGACGGCAGCGCCGCGCCAAGCAACCGCACGGCCATGAACCAGGCCTGGGATGCCGGCCCGCTGTACTCGCCGGACGGCAAGACCCTGTACTACCGTGCGATGAAGCGCCCCGGTTTCGAGGCCGACCGCTACGGCGTCGTGGCTCTGGATACGGACAAGGGCTCCACGCGGGAAATCGCCGCCACCTGGGACCGTTCGGCCGGCGCGCTACAGGTTTCGCCGGACGGCAAGACGCTCTACACCACGGCCGACGACCTCGGCCAGCATCGGCTCTTTGCGGTGGACGTCGCCAGCCAGCGCATCAGCGCCCTGAGCAAGGATGGTTCGGTCGGCGATTTCGACGTGGGCACCGGGCAAATCGTGCTGACGATGGATGACCTCGATTCGCCGGCGCAGGTCTACCGCATCAGCGGTTCCGGCAAACCCAAAGCCATCACCGAGCTCAACGCCGACCGCCTGGCGGACATCGAGTTCGGTGACTACGAGCAGTTTTCGTTCAAGGGCTGGAACGACGACGAAGTCCACGGCTACGTGGTCAAGCCGGCCGGCTACAAAAAGGGCCAGAAGTACCCGGTGGCCTTCATCATCCACGGCGGCCCGCAGGGCAGCATGGGCAATCACTTCCACTATCGCTGGAATCCGCAGACCTACGCTGGCGCCGGCTTCGCGGTGGTATTCATCGACTTCCACGGCTCCACCGGCTACGGCCAGGCCTTCACCGATGCGATCTCGCGCGACTGGGGCGGCAAGCCGCTGGCCGACCTGCAGAAAGGCTGGGCCTACGCATTGGAGGAGTATCCCTTCCTCGACGGCGACAAGGCCTGCGCCCTGGGCGCGTCCTATGGCGGCTACATGATCAACTGGATCGCCGGGCAATGGCCGGATGCCTTCCAGTGCCTGGTCAATCACGACGGCGTATTCGACACGCGTTCGATGTACTACAGCACCGAAGAGCTGTGGTTCCCGGAATGGGAGAACGGCGCCCCGTACTACGAAAAGCCGGACGCCTACGAGCGCTTCAATCCGGCGACGCGGGTCGAGCGCTGGAAGACGCCGATGATGGTGATTCAGGGCGGGCTCGACTATCGCGTACCGCTGGAACAGGGCCTGTCGGCCTTCACCGCCCTGCAGCGCCAGAACATCCCGAGCCAGTTCCTGTATTACCCCGACGAAAACCACTGGGTGCTCAAGCCCCACAACAGCGTGCAATGGCATCGCGCCGTCGAAGCCTGGATCAAGCGCTGGACCGGAGAATGAACATGACGACCAAAACCTACATCGGCGTGGCACTGCTGACGCTGCTCAGCCTCACCGCCTGCGAGCACTCCGGCGACGGGGGCGAATCCGTCAGCCAGACCAAACCGGCCGAGGCACCGGTGATGGCGGTCGCGAACGACGCCGAATCGCAGATCGATACGGACGACCTGCTCAAGTACATCAAGCAGCTGTCCTCGGACGAATTCGAAGGCCGTCTGCCCGGCACCCCCGGCGGCGAGAAGACCGTGGCCTACCTCGTCAAACAGTTCAAGGCCTTGGGGCTGGCCCCCGGCAACCCCGACGGCAGCTACACCCAGGCGGTGCCCCTGGTCGGCATCACCGGTCAGCCGACGATGCAGTTCACGGTCGGTGACCAACCGATCGAAATGCAGCGTGGCAGCGATTTCGTGGCCACCACCGCGCAGTTCACCAATGAGGTTTCGATCGAGAACGTGCCGCTGGTGTTCGTCGGCTACGGCGTGCAGGCACCGGAATACGACTGGAACGACTACAAGGGCATCGATCCCGAGGGCAAGGCCCTGGTCATGCTGATCAACGATCCGCCGGTCCGCGGCGAAGACGGCGAACTCGATTCGGAGGTGTTCGGCGGCCAGGCCATGACCTATTACGGTCGTTGGACCTACAAGTACGACATCGCTTCCAAGCTCGGCGCGGCCGCCGTCATCATCGTCCACGAGACCGAACCGGCCAGCTATCCCTGGAGTGTGGTCGAACACAGCTGGACCGGCGAACAGTTCGAACTGGCGGCGAGCAACAAGAACATGGACCGCGTGCCGGTGCAGGGCTGGATCACGCTGGATCGTGCGCACGAGCTGTTCTCGGCGGCCGGCCAGGATTTCGACGCGCTGAAGAAACAGGCCGTGAGCCGCGACTTCGAGCCGGTGCCGCTGGACTCGGCCACCGTCACCGCGCGCATCGACAATACGGTCCGTGAAGTCGATTCGCAGAACGTCATCGCGCGCATCGAAGGCAGTGACGCCACGCTCAAGAACCAGTACGTGGTCTACAGCGGACACTGGGATCACCTGGGCCGCAACCCGGACCTGGAAGGCGACCAGATCTTCAATGGCGCCGTCGACAACGCCTCCGGCACCGCCGGCCTGCTGGAAATCGCGCAGGCCTACAAGGCCCTGCCGCAAGCGCCAAAACGCTCGATCCTGTTCCTGGCCGTCACCGCCGAGGAGCAAGGCCTGCTCGGCTCCAAGCACTACGCGCAGAACCCGCTGTATCCGGTTGCGGACACTGTGGCGATGCTCAACATGGACGCGATGAACCCCTTCGGCCCCACGCGCGACGTACAGATCATCGGCTACGGCCAGAACACTCTGGAGGATATCGCGGAGGAGATTGCCGTCACGCATGATCGCGAGATCGTGCCGGACACGGCGCCGGAAAAAGGCTTCTACTACCGGTCCGACCAGTTCGAGTTCGCCAAGGTCGGCATTCCCGCCCTGTACGCCGACGGCGGCGTCGAAGTCATCGGCAAGCCTGAAGGCTACGGCGAGCAGAAAATGAAGGAATACACCGCCAACGACTATCACTCCGTCTCCGACGAAGTGAAACCGGACTGGGACCTGTCCGGCATGGTCGCCGATCAGCGACTGCTGTTCGAGATCGGACAGCGCGTCGCCGACAGCGAGGACATCCCGACCTGGAAGGAAGGCTCGGAGTTCAAGGCGGTTCGCGAAGCGCAGTGAATCGGGCAGCGCCCGCCGCACAAGGCGGCGGGCGCTGCCGCGCGTTCACAGCGAATAGTTCAGGGCGAAGTTCACGATCTCTTCGGTCGCATCAATGTCGGTGCTGGTCGTCCCGATCACCGGCACCGGCAGGTATTGCCAGCCGCCGGGCCAGGCGTGACCACCGTTGTTGATCGTGTACAGGCGGACCTCACCGCCGCTGGCGCATACCGGATAACGCAGCAGCTCGACCGTGGTGCCGTCATTGCTTGTATCCGCCAGGAACGCATCGGTCTTGTAGATCTCGGAGCAGTCCAGTTGCTGCGCCCAGAACTCCGCCACCTCGGTGGCGCTTCGAACCGTACCGATGCTGCCGTAGGGCACGATCGGGTCTGCTGTGCCGCGGAAATAGGCAATCGGCCGACGTGCACTGGCCGGACAAGCATCCGCCTGACTGTTGCGCAAGGTCGCGGCCACCGCCGCAAACGCCGCGATGCGGTCCGGAATTTCGCAGGCCAGTCGCTGCGTCATCGTGCCCCCGTTGGACAGTCCCGCGACATAGATGCGATCCGCGTCGACGTTATAGTCGTCCACCAGATGCTGAATCAGCGCCGAGATAAAACCGAGATCATCGATGCCGGTCGAATCGGCCGGGTCCTCGTTCCAGACCCCGTCTACGGCTTCCGGCATGACCGCCCAGAGCCCCCGCGTGGCGACATACGCCGAAGCCTCGGTCAGGTTCGACATGTTCTCGGCCGTGCCGCTGTTGCCGTGCAGCAGTAACAATACGGGTGCGCCATCGGCGCCATTCTCGGGTTTCACGATCACGAATCGCCGTGCCAGCCCGTCGTGCTCAATGTACTCCTCGAAGCCTTCCGTGCCGGCGGCCAGCACCAGATAGCGGCCCTGAATACGGATCAGCGTTCGATTCAGGCCCTCTACCGTGCGACTCAACAATCCACTGATCGGGTCCAGCACCGCAGTGGTGACATTGACGGCGGTCGACACTGTTTTGCCGTAGAGGTCTGCCAATCGTCCCGCTTGCGCCGGACTTTGAGAAACAAGGGTGGCCGCCGCCACGGACAGGCAGGCGGCATAACGGAACAGGCGGGGATTTCTTTTCATTAGTGTTCTCCTTCCTTGAATAGCCGGCATACGCGCCGCAGCGCTCCCACGCCGAATTATTGGACCCTGGAAGTACCGAGTACCCCCAGGCCAAGCGATATTGCGCCGACGCTCGACCATTTTCCATCGACGGTCCCGGTGTCTCACAGTGCGGCGGATAGTCCGACAGCCCAAAGACGGACTTCTTGCTCGAACCGTTCAAATAGGGTCGGGTGCCCTGGCGAACATCCCAAACAACCATGCGTGCAGGAGTCAAAGCGCCAGCGTACCGCCACGCCAAAGCGATCGGCCATCACAGACGCGCCACCACCACAAAAGGATCGCAACAGCTCTTCCGGTGAAAGCGGACCTTTTATGGTTCATGCTGAACATTATATGGTGCAGGCATGACCAAGAAATATTCGCAGGAAAAGCGCGTGCCAGTGCTGTTTTACCGCACGACCGCCGGAAAACGAAGTTGTTCTTGAATGATTGCGCGTCCTGCCGTGTTTTCACGAGGGGCAACCGGTCGCATTGCACGGCTTCATCAAGAAAACACAGAAGACACCTCAATACGATCTGGCGCTGGCACTGAAACGAATGAAAGAGGCAAGCGGCATATGAGCAAGAAAAAGAACCCGCATGTTGGCAGTGCACTCGATGACTTCCTCAAGGAGAAAGGCCTCTTCGAGAACGCACAGGCCCTCGCCGTCAAAGAGGTCATCGCATGGCAATTGGCCCAAGCGATGCAAGAACGCAAGCTGAGCAAAGCGCGCATGGCCGAGCTGCTTCATACCAGCCGTACGCAGGTCAATCGTCTGCTCAATCCAGCGGAAGGAAACGTGACGCTGGAAACCCTTCAACGCGCGGCCGACGCCGTGGGCCGGAAACTGCATCTGGAGCTGGTTTGACCCAGGGCGGCAAAAAACCGCTGCCCTCCTTCGCATTCGGGCGTTCCTGCTACTGAGTCCGGAAGCCCTCCGCATGCTGCCAATAGTGCTCGAATGCAGGGGCTACTCGATCGCCGAGTGACTGACGCGCTGGCGCAAGACCTCACGGAAGCCTGCCGCGCGGTCATGCCATGCGCGACATGCTGATAGCCACCCTCGGCCTCAAGCCGGAAAACGAACACGTCGAGGTTCATGAGCTGCGCGGGTTCTCCTCGGAAAACCTCCTGGGCGCGCTCAACGAAGCCCGCGCGGTCAGCCGGGGCACATGCTGCATGCAATACCTGTTTTCCCGCCGCCCCAGGAAAACGTCCCTGTAACGAACGCGGAACCTGGCAAGCCGTCCTGCGGGATCGCGGCGAGAGGGACGAACTGGTCTTCCGTCAGCATGAAGCCCGCCGCGCCCTGCAACAGCGGATCGTCACCCTGCGCCAGGATCACAAGGCCCAGCGGCCGGATATCGACCAGGATATTTCCCGGCATGACGCCCTGACCCAACTCAAGCAACGGTTTTAGCGGGATGGCCCGGCCCGCAGCCCTAAGGTGTGACGCCGGATGCAGCTTTCACTTGGAGGAACATAGCATTTTTGCTATATAACGAATCATGTGGAATGTCGAAACCCTAAATCCCGGCGTGGACGCCGAAATTGAGGAGCTCCCGGCAGACATGCGGGCGCGCCTGGTCCGGATCGGCCAGATCATTGAGGTGGCGGGCTTCCAGGGATTGCCTGCGGATACGATCAAACACCTGGAGGGCAAGCTCTGGGAACTGCGTATCCGTGGAAAGGACGGCATTTCGCGGGCGATCTACGTCACGGCCAGCGGCAAGCGCGTCGTGATCGTGCGGGTCTTCGTGAAGAAAACCCAGAAGACGCCCCAACATGAACTTGAACTCGCCCGGCAGCGGGCCAAGGAGGTCAAATGAGCAAGCTGAAAGACCTGCACGGCAGGTGGATGCGCGACCCTGAGTATCGGGAAGCTTACGACGAACTGGACAAAGAATATTCCCTCGCGCTGGCAATTGTCCGGGCGCGTGTGAGCGCGGGCCTGACGCAAGAGGAAGTCGCCCGCCGGATGCACACGACGCAAAGCACCATCGCACGCATGGAGGCGGGCCGGACAGTTCCCTCTACCCGCACGCTCGAACGGTTTGCACGGGCGACGGGTACGCAATTGAAGATCAGCTTTGAGTCCGGCCACGTCTGACAGGGATGGCAACTCTGGCCGAGGTTGATGATTTCCCGGCAAGGCTGCGCGCCTTCGATTCGGGCTTTGCCCGAATCGTCGACCCAGGCACTGATTGTTCGAGGCTTCGAATCCCCGAACGCCGGGGCCGCCCGATCGCCGAGTGACTGGCGCTCTAATTTGGCGGAGAGAGAGGGATTCGAACCCTCGAAGAGCTTTTGGCCCTTACTCCCTTAGCAGGGGAGCGCCTTCGTCCACTCGGCCATCTCTCCGGGACTTGGAGGCGACCGGCCGTGGATTCACGGGCTGGACCGCCAAAGAGGGCGAGAGAATACCGGACCGTCGGGGCCCGGTAAAGCATGATGGGCCACAGACGCAAAGCCGAAATGCGGGACGCGGAACAACGGCGAGCACAGCGCTGCCGCTCGTGCCGCCATCGCCTGACCGTCGCCCTCAGCGGCGGTATCGGCTCAGCCGCCCGTACCGGTCCCGGGCAGGGCTTCTTCGCGCTTGATACGCTCGAAAATCTCTTCGCGATGAACCGCCACGTTCTTGGGGGCATCCACACCCAGGCGAACCTGATTTCCTTTGACACCGAGGACCGTCACGGAAACCTCGTCACCGATCATGACGGTCTCGCCGACGCGCCTTGTCAAAATAAGCATCCATTCACTCCTTCCATTAGAGCCGGCAGGATGATTCTTGGACCCCTCGATCTCAATCCTGTTCCGCGCACTATTGCCATACGGGAAACAATGTTGTAACCCACGTCACCCCGCGATGGGTGCGCTTTCCAGCCGAAAGGACTTATGCAGCGTCCGAACGGCAAGTTCGAGGTACTTGTCTTCGATGACAACGGAGATCTTGATCTCCGATGTGGAGATCATGCGGATGTTGATGCCTTCCGCCGCGAGGGCCTTGAACATCTGCGAGGCGATGCCGGCGTGACTGCGCATGCCGACGCCGACCAAGGACACCTTGACGATGTCCTGCGCGGTGCGTACTCCGGCCGCGCCGAGTTCGCGCGCAACGCCTTCGACGATTTCCACGGCCCGCTCGACGTCGTTGCGATGCACGGTGAACGTGAAGTCCGTGGTCGAATCGCCCGCGACGTTCTGCACGATCATGTCGATCTCGATGTTGGCCTCACCGACCGGCCCCAGAATCGCGGCGGCGATGCCGGGCTTGTCGGGCACGCCGACCATGGTGATCTGCGCTTCGTCGCGATTGAAGGCGATGCCGGAGATCAGCGGTTCTTCCATACCAGAATCCTCAAGCGTGATGAGCGTGCCGGGGCCGTCCTCGAACGTGGACAGGACGCGTAGCGGCACCTTGTACTTACCGGCGAATTCGACTGATCGTATCTGCAGTATCTTGGATCCGAGGCTGGCCATTTCCAGCATTTCCTCGAAGGTGATCCGGTCCAGACGGCGCGCGCGCGGTTCAACGCGCGGATCGGTGGTGTAGACCCCATCGACATCAGTGTAGATCTGACACTCGTCGGCGCCGAGCGCCGCCGCCAGGGCCACGCCGGTCGTGTCCGAGCCGCCACGCCCCAGTGTGGTGACGCTGTCGGTGTCGGCCACGCCCTGAAAACCGGCGACCACCGGTACGATCCCGGCCTCGCAGTCGGCCAGCAGCCGCTCGGAATCGATGCTCTGAATGCGCGCCTTGCCGTGCGCATCGTCCGTGTGGATCGCAACCTGGCGGCCGGTGTACGACCGTGCCGGTACTCCTGCCTTCTCCAGCGCCAGCGCCAGCAGACCGATCGAAATCTGTTCGCCCGATGAAATGATCTGATCGTATTCGCGCGGATTGCCGCGCGGTGCGATGGAACGGGCGAGCTTGAGCAGACGGTCGGTCTCGCCGGACATGGCGGAGACCACGACCACCACCTGATGACCTTTGTCGCGCCAGCTGGCGACCTTGCCGGCGACGTGCTCGATGCGCTCGACCGAGCCCATCGAGGTGCCGCCGTATTTCTGGACGATTAGAGCCATGATTCCCTGGGAAATTTGGACGCCTGCGGTTTACGGCAGGCTTAGGCGCCGAGCTTGCCGGCAACGAAGGCGTGCACGGTTTTCAGCGCGGCCGGCAATTTGTCGGGCTCGCTGCCGCCGGCCTGGGCCATGTCCGGCCGACCGCCGCCCTTGCCGCCGACCTGTGACGCCACGAAGTTGACGAGTTCGCCGGCCTTGAGCCGTGCCGTCAGGTCCTGGGTGACGCCGGCCAGCAGCGTGACCTTGCCGTCCGCGGCCTGGCCCAGCACGACGATGCCCGAGCCGAGCTTGTTCTTGAGCTGATCCATCAAGCCGCGCAGGCCGGCCACGTCCAGGTCCTCGACCTGCTGCACCAGCAGTTTGGCGCCACCGACGTCCTGCGCCTGCGAGGCCAGATCACCGCCTTGCTGACTCGTGAGCTTCTGCTTGGCTTGAGCCAGCTCCTTTTCGAGCGCACGGCTGCGGTCCAGTTGCTGAGCCAGCTTGGCCGCCAGTTCGTCGCGAGGCGCCTTGAGCAGACCGGCCGCTTCGCTCAGCTTCTGATCCAGAGTGCGCAGATAGCTCAGCGCATTGAGCCCTGTGACCGCCTCGATGCGTCGCACGCCGGCGGCCACGCCGGCCTCGGCCACGATCTTGAACAGGCCGATGTCGCCGCTGCGCGCCACATGCGTGCCGCCGCACAATTCGGTGGAGAAACTGTTGCCGGCCGGTCCGAACGACAGCACGCGCACGACATCGCCGTATTTTTCGCCGAACAGCGCGATCGCGCCGCGGTCCACGGCTTCCTGATAGCCGCACAGCTGGGTCTCGGCCGCGACATTGGCCAGAACCTGGCGGTTGACCTGATCCTCGATCGCGAGGATTTCCTCGGGCGTGACCGCCTGGAAATGCGAAAAATCGAAGCGCAGCCGCTCCGCCGCCACCAGGGATCCCTTCTGCGCGACGTGCGCACCCAGGGTCTCGCGCAACGCCGCATGCAGCAGATGCGTCGCCGAATGATTGCGCATGATCGCGTGGCGGCGCTCATGGTCGATCTCGGCCTTGACGTGGTCACCGACCGTCAGGGTGCCGGATTCCAGCGTGCCGATGTGGCCGGGCGTGCCGGGCTTGAGCGCGCGCGTATCGTTCACGGCGAAGCGCAGACCCGGCGCGGCGATGGCGCCGGTGTCGCCCACCTGACCACCGGATTCGGCATAGAACGGTGTCTTGTCGAGAAACACCACGGCGCTTTCGCCGGCCTGCAATTGCTCGACGGGCGCACCATCACGCAGGATCGCCAGCACCTTGGCGCCGCGCATGGTCTCGGTGTAGCCGGTGAATTCGGATTCCACGTCGATCGCCGAGACTTCGACATTGCCGGCGCCGAAGCTGCTGGCGGCACGGGACTGCTCGCGCTGGCCCTGCATCTCGCGCTCGAAGCCGTCGAGGTCGATCTCGATATTGCGTTCGCGGGCGATGTCCGCGGTCAGGTCCACCGGAAAACCGTAGGTGTCGTAGAGCTTGAACACGGTGGTACCGGAAATGCCTTCGGGACTGGCTGCGATCGCGTCTTCGAGCAGTCGCATGCCTTTTTCCAGGGTCTGCGCGAAGCTGTCCTCCTCCTGCCGGATCACGCGCTCCAGATAGCCGCGCTTCTCGTTGAGTTCCGGATAGGCCTCGCCCATGACGGCCGCGAGCGGCGCCACCAGCTTGTAGAAGAAGGCGTCTTCGAGGCCCAGTTTGTAACCGTGGCGAATCGCACGACGCATGATGCGACGCAGAACGTAGCCACGCCCTTCATTGGAAGGCACCACACCATCGGTGATCAGAAAGCTGGTCGCGCGAATGTGATCGGCCACGACCTTCAGCGAGGCATCACCGAGATCCTCGGTACCGGCCAAGCTCGCCGCAGCCTGGATCAGGGTCCGGAAGATGTCGATGTCGTAATTGTTGTGCACGCCCTGCATCAGCGCGCAAATACGCTCCAGGCCCAGGCCAGTGTCCACCGAAGGCTTGGGCAGCGGCGCCAGCGTGCCGTCGGCGGCACGCTCGAACTGCATGAACACCAGATTCCAGATCTCGATCCAGCGGTCGCCGTCCTCTTCCGGGGAGCCGGGCGGACCACCCCAGATGCCCAGCGAACCATCCGGATCATGGTCGTAGAAGATCTCGGAGCAGGGTCCGCAGGGGCCGGTATCGCCCATCTGCCAGAAATTATCCGAGCCGCCGCCCGGCTTGTCGCCGATGCGTACGATACGATCCGCCGGCACCCCGATCTCATCCTTCCAGATGTCATAGGCCTCGTCGTCGGAGGCGTAGACCGTGACCAGAAGTCGGTCCTTCGCGATGCCCAACCATTCGGCGCCGGTGACGAACTCCCAGGCGAAGCGAATCGCGTCGCGCTTGAAGTAGTCGCCGAAACTGAAATTGCCCAGCATTTCGAAGAAGGTGTGGTGCCGAGCGGTGTAGCCCACGTTCTCCAGGTCGTTGTGCTTGCCGCCGGCGCGCACACAGCGCTGCGACGAGACCGCACGCGTGTACCCACGCGGTTCACGCCCCAGGAACACGTCCTTGAACTGCACCATGCCTGCGTTCGTGAACAGCAGCGTGGGGTCGTTTGCGGGCACAAGCGAACTCGACGGCACCACGGTATGGCCGTGCGCTTCGAAGTAGGCCAGAAACCTGGCTCGCAGAGTATTGCTGTCCATCGGCGTTCGGGCCGCGCAAACGGCCTGGGAAAAAGGTCGGCAATATTAACGGAGCGCTTGTCGGACCGCTATTGCAGATGCCTTTTCAAGAATTCGGTCTGCGCTTGGGACACGGTCTCGAAGGGCTCGCCGAAATACGGATCGAAGTGGCCCATGTCGAGCACGTGCAACTCACATTGCGGGATCTTGCGTGCGGCCTTCTCGACGGCGGCAATCGGAATCAGACTGTCCTGGCGCGCCGCGAAAATCTGCACCGGCACCTTGATCGAGGCGACTTCGGTGGTCGGTCGGTACAAGCCGATCTTCAGCAGAATCTGTGCCGGCACCTCGTTTTCGTGGATTTCACCGGGCGGCACCATACGCAGATAGCCCTCGTGACTATCCTCACCGGCCAGGCAACGCACGCCCGAGGCCGCGGCGATCGGAATCCGCACCGGCGGTCGGCCGAGCGCAGCCGCGGCGAGATCGCGCATCCCGGCGACAACGGCGCCCGGCAGCAGGGATTTCGGAAACACGCCGAGGCTGGACAGGCCATCCACGAACGGCACCTGTACCGCGACGGCCTTGATGCCTTCGAGCCGGGCTGCGCTGACCAGAGCATGACCGCCACTGAAGGACGAACCCCAGAGCGCGATCCGGGATCCATCCACGGATTCGAGCCCGCGCGCGAAGCTGACTGCGGCGCGCCAATCCTGAAGATGTCGTGTCGGATCGACAAAAGCTCGCGGCGTGCCTTCGCTGGAACCGAAGCCGCGATAGTCGAACAGCAGCACCGCCATACCGGCACGCGCGAAGCGTTCGGCATACGGCGGCAATCGGTAGGCGCGCCGCGCGCCGAAGCCGTGCGCCATGACCACCACTGCGGCAGGCTCGCTGCCGGCCGGCAGATAGAGGTCGGCGGAAAGCCGATCTCCGCGAACCGGGAAATTCAGCGATTCAAGCTTGAAGCTGGCGGCGCTCATGATGCTTCCTTGCGGTTGTGAAACGTTCGCGGCCTAGTCCGAAACGGGCGGATCGCCCTTGAGCACGCTGCGAATATGGTCAGACTGGAATCCGCGCATTCGCAGATAGCTGTACTGCTTCTGCCACTCCTTGGCATTGCCCGGCGGCGCGAAGCGGCGCGCGTGTGTTTCGTAAGCCAGCTGTAGCCAGTCGCATTCGACCTCGGCGAACGCGGCGCGCACCAGCGCCGAATCCACGCCCGACTGTTCCAGCTCAGCCTCGATACGCAGCGGGCCGTAGCCCTGCATGACCCGCTGACGCACCATCGATTCGGCGTAGCGCTGATCGGATTGCCAGCCATCATCGGCGAGTTCGTTGACCGCCTTGTCGGCCTCGGCTTCGTCCACGCCGCGCCAGGCCAGCTTGCGCTTGAGTTCGACCGCGGAGTGCTCGCGCCGCGCCAGCAGGCGCACGGCGCGGCCCTTGGTCGATAGCGGCGGGCGGCCGCGTTTAGGCGGCTTCTCCACTGCTCGGCTTGCGGGGCGGCAACAGCAGTTCGCGCAGCTTGGTTTCGATTTCCTCAGCGATGGCGGGATTGTCCTTGAGGAACTGCTTGGAGTTCTCCTTGCCCTGCCCGATCTTCTCGCCGTTGTAGGCGTACCAGGCACCGGACTTGTCGACCAGCTTGTTGGCCACGCCGAGTTCGATCAATTCGCCGTAACGCGAGATGCCTTCGTTGTAGAGGATTTCGAAGAAGGCCTCGCGGAATGGCGGCGCCACCTTGTTCTTGACGATCTTGACCTTGGTTTCGTTGCCGACCACTTCGTCCGCGCGCTTGATCGCGCCGATACGGCGAATGTCGAGACGCACCGAGGAGTAGAACTTGAGCGCATTGCCGCCGGTCGTGGTTTCCGGGCTGCCGAACATCACGCCGATCTTCATGCGGATCTGGTTGATGAAGATCACCATGGTGTTCGACTTCTGGATATTGGCGGTGAGCTTGCGCAGCGCCTGGCTCATCAGTCGCGCCTGCAGACCCGGCAACTGGTCGCCCATCTCGCCCTCGATTTCGGCCTTGGGCGTCAACGCCGCCACCGAATCGATCACGACGATGTCCACCGCGGCCGAACGCACCAGCATGTCGGTGATCTCCAGCGCCTGCTCACCGGTGTCCGGCTGCGAAATCAGCAGGTCGTCGATGTTGACGCCCAGCTTCTTGGCGTAACCGGTATCGAGCGCATGTTCGGCGTCCACGAATGCGGCAACGCCGCCGAGCTTCTGAATTTCAGAAACCACATGCAGGGTCAGCGTGGTCTTGCCCGAGGATTCCGGGCCGTAGATTTCGATCACACGACCGCGAGGCAGGCCGCCGATACCCAAGGCCACGTCCAGCGCCAGCGATCCGGTGGAGACCGATTCGATGTCGCGCGGCGCCTCCTTGCTGCCCATGCGCATGACCGCACCCTTGCCGAACTGGCGTTCGATCTGTCCGAGAGCGGCTTCAAGGGCTTTCTTGCGATTGTCGTCCATCGAGTCTGGTAATTCCTGTCTGAAATACTGGGGGCGGCGCGCATCCGGGCGATGCGCAGCCGAATCGGGGAATTATCCCACAGCGTCCGCCGGAGGACAGCGCCGGAGCGGCCCGATTGCGCCCAAATCACGTAAAGTCCGGCTCTGCTGACAGTTTTCGTTACCGGGGGAGTTGAACGATATGGACCGTCAAATGCTCGGGCGCCTGGCGCCCTTGGGGCTGCTTGCTGCTGCGCTGCTCGCACCGACGAATGCGCACGCCGGCCTCGGCGAGGCGCTGGAGCGGATGCGCGAAGGCGTACAAACCACCACGGGACGACTGCAGGGGGGCTTCGCGACGACCCGCGAACGCCTGGCCGAAGGGATCACGGTCACCGCCGAACAGCTCAATGCTGGCTTGTCCGCCGCCGGCGAGCAACTCGGTACGGCGTTGCAGATCTCGGCCGGTCGTCTGCGTCGTCAGTACCTGATGCCGACCGAGGGCACCGAGTCCTTCGAATTCCAGCTCCGTCATCAGGGCCTCGAACGCAATGTGCGCGTGATCAGGCCGTTGGGCGATGCCTCGACTCCGGCGCCGGTCATCGTGCTGCTGCATTTCTCGAACGGCACCAACGAATTGATGGCCAATCTGGTCCGCGCCGGTCAGCTCGCTGCCGATTCCGGCGTGTGGGTGGTAATGCCGGACGCGCGCAACGGCAAGTGGAACGACGATCCCGAAAGCCTCGGCCTGATCGACGATGTCGGATTTCTCGACGCCGTGATCGCACAGATCAAATCGGACTATCCGGTCGACCCACACCGCATCTACATGGCCGGCATGTCCAACGGTGGCTTCATGGCGGGGCGCTACGCCTGCGAGCGTCCGCAGACGATCGCCGCGTTCGCTTCGGTGGCCGCGTCGATGCGCAGATCGCTTGATCGTGCCTGCTCGCCGGCGTCCACCGTTCCGGCGATGTTCGTGCTCGGCACCAGCGATCTCATCGTCCCTTACAACGCCGAGTACGGCCTGCTGTCCGCCGAGCGGACATTCGCCCGCTGGGCCGGCATCAACCAGTGCGGCGCCGCGGTGACGCACAGCGAACTGCCCGACCTGGTCGATGACGACACCCGCATCGCCCTGGACGAGACCGGCGCCTGCGCCGGCGGCAGCAACGTGCGCCTGTATACCGTCGAGGGTGGCGGACACGCCTGGCCGGGCGGCGAGTCGTTCATTCCGTTTCCCGCCCTGGGACGGACCAGCCAGGACCTCGACCTGAGCGCCGAGCTCTGGACCTACTTCCGCAACTTCAGTCGCTGACCGGCGCCAGCGGCCAGGTGCCGATCACGGTATAAGCCGGCGCGCGCCCGCGCCGGCTTTCCACCAGCACGAATTCCGAGACCGGCCAGCGCAGTGGCGGGTAATCCGGCAGCACCGGCGGCTCGCGCAGCCCCCGCGCCAGCGTGACATGCGGCCGGAACGATTCGCCCCGCAGCGCGAAGCCCTGTGTCCGCAGCCCCTGACGCAATCCGGCATTCAGCGCGAACAATGCCGGCGGTGCATCGACACAACCCAGCCAGCCGACCTCGGCACGCGGAAAATGTCCGCGGCCACCCAGCATCAGCTCGAACGTCGCCGGGCGAAGCGACTCCGCCACCGACCGAACGGCGCCAAGGCGGTCGACCGGCACGTCTCCGAGAAACACCAGTGTCAGATGCAGATGCGCCGCCGGCACGCAGCGCACACCCGGCGGCCACGCCGTGGCCGCCGAAATCGCCGCCATCCGTTGCCGCAGCGCCTCGTCGGGCCATAGTGCGAAAAACAGACGTCGGCGCTCAGCCATCCAGACGCGCGATCAGACCGGCCAGCGCGGTGTGGACCGTCTCGCGGCGCACAGCTTCGCGATCGCCGTCGAACCGGCAATGCCGCGTCTGGGCCTCGCCGCCCCGGCTTTGCCAGGCCAGCCACACGGTGCCGACCGGTTTGTCGGCCGTGCCGCCGCCCGGCCCGGCGATGCCGGTCACGGCGATGGCGTGATCGACCGGCGCGCGCATCAGCACACCGGCGGTCATCGCACGCGCGGTCTGCTCACTGACCGCGCCATAACGGTCGATCGTCGCCTCCGGCACCCCCAGCAACTCCGCTTTGGCGCGATTCGAATACGAGACCAGCCCGCGTTCGAACCAGCCGGAGCTGCCGGCCACGTCGGTCAGACACTTGGCGATCCAGCCGCCCGTGCAGGACTCGGCCGTGGCCAGCCATTCGCCGCGGCGTATCAGCCGCCCGGCGAGGGCCTGAGCAAGTTGATTGAGGGCGCCGTCGTTCATGCCGACACGCTAACAGCTCCCAAGGGCGACAGCGAAGCCTCTTGTAAAAGATCTATTTCAGATATATCTTGTTTGCATCTTTTATGGAGAACATGCAGATGAGGGATTTTGGACACGGCCATGGTCGCGGACGTCGCGGTGGCGGACGGATCTTCGGCCACGGCGGTCTCAGGTTGGTGCTGCTGCAATTGATTGCCGAACAGCCGCGGCACGGATACGAGCTGATCAAGGACATCGAGGAGCGACTCGGTGGCGGCTACAGCCCCAGCCCCGGCATCGTCTATCCGACCCTGACCATGCTTGAGGAACTCGGCCACGCCACGGTCAGTGACGAAGAGGGCGGTCGCAAGCGCTATGCGGTGACCGATGCGGGGCGTCGATTTCTCGACGAGCAACGCGCGGTGGTGGACGAACTGATGTCACGCATGAGCGGTCCCAACGCCCCCGCGGGACGCCCGCCGCAAGTCGTGCGCGCCTTGGAGAATTTCAAGATGGCCGTGCGCATGCGGCTGTCGCAGATTCCGCTCAGCGACGAGCAGGCCAATGCCATCGTCGATGTACTCGACGACGCCGCCAAGACCATCGAGAGAATCAAATGAACGAAGTCGCCGAAGCACGCGCCTCGCGGCGCCTCCGTCATCCGCTGAAATTCCGCCAGCTCCAGGTCGCGCAGTCACGTCAGCTCAGCCCCCACATGATCCGCATCACGCTGCAAGGCCCGGCGCTTCACGGCTTCCTCAGCCCGGGTTTCGATGACCACGTGAAACTGTTCTTCCCGGACCCCGATACCGGTCACCTGAGCTTGCCGGCGGCCGGGCCCGACGGTCCGCAGTTCGCGGTGGACCGGCCGCGCCCGGTGGCCCGCGACTACACGCCGCGCGCTTTCGACGAAAAGGCCGAAACCCTGAGCATCGACTTTGCCGTTCATGAGGCCGGGCCCGCGACACGCTGGGCGCTGAACGCGCAGCCGGGCGATTCGATCGGAGTCGGCGGCCCACGGGGCTCCTTCCTGATACCCGCGGATTTCGACGCGCATCTGCTGATTGGCGACGACACGGCGCTGCCGGCCATCGCGCGCCGCCTTGCCGAACTGCCGGCCGGCGCCCGCGTCACGGTCGTGGCCGAGGTGGACGGACCGGAAGACGAACTGGCCTTCGATACATCAACGGACCTGCGTCTGCACTGGGTCCACCGTCGCGGCGCCGCCGCAGGCTCACCGAAGCTGGTGGACGCCCTGAAACGACTCAGCCCGAACCCAGGCGACTTCCACACCTGGGTCGCCTGCGAATCCGGTGTTGCCAAGGTGCTGCGGCAGGAACTGATCGCCCACCATGGCGCACGGCCGCAATGGACCAAGGCCGCGGGCTACTGGAAGCACGGCAACGCCGCCACGCACGACAAGCACGAATAGCGCCCTGCCCCCTTGGTGCGACCCGCGACGCTTGGCACACTAGCGCCCCGCTTCACGCCGCCGCCTCATCGAATGAACCCTGCCGAGCACGCCGGTCACACCCCGGTGATGCAGCAATACCTGTCGCTGAAAGCCCAGCATCCGAACGAGCTGCTGCTGTTTCGCATGGGCGACTTCTATGAAGTGTTCTTCGACGATGCGGTCAAGGCGGCACGGCTGCTCAACATCACGCTGACCAAGCGCGGCGAATCGGCCGGCACCCCCATTCCGATGGCCGGCGTGCCGTATCACGCGGTGGAGCAGTACCTCGCGCGCCTGCTCAAGCTCGGCGAATCCGTGGCGATCGCCGAACAGGTCGGCGAAGTCGGCGCCGCCAAGGGACCGGTCGCGCGCGAGGTGGTGCGCATCGTCACGCCCGGCACCGCCACCGAGGAATCACTGCTCAACCCCAACCGCCAGAACCTGCTGGTGGCCTGCTGCCGCGAGCGCGGTGCTTTCGGCCTGGCCTGGCTGGAACTGTCATCGGGCCGCTTCTCGGTGATGCAGCCCGCGACCGAAGGCGAGTGGCTGGCGGAATTGCACCGCCTGGCGCCGACCGAACTGCTGGCACCGGAAGGCTTGATGCTGCCGGCCGGCTTTCTGCCGCGCGCAAGGCCGCCCTGGCATTTCGACAGCGCCTCCGCGTATCGGCTGCTGATCGAACAGTTCGCCACGCGCGACCTCAAGGGCTACGGCTGCGAGGACCTGCCCTGCGCCATCGCGGCCGCTGGCGCATTGCTGCAGTACGCCCGCGAAACCCAGCGCGGCGCGCTGCCGCACATCACCGCGCTGCGCACCGAATCGGCCGACGACACCCTGATCCTGGACGGCATCACGCGCCGCAATCTGGAGATCGATGAATCGCTGTCGGGCAAGCCGCAGCACACCCTGGTGGCGGTCTTCGACACTTGCCGCACGCCCATGGGTAGCCGCCTGCTGCGCAGCTGGCTGGCCCGGCCCTTGCGCACGCGCGCCGTGCTTCAGGGGCGCCAGCAGGCGGTGGCCTGGCTACGCAGCGACTTCGCCTACACGCCGCTGCGCGAGGTGCTGGAGCCCTGCTCGGACGCCGAACGCATCCTCGCCCGCGTGGCCCTGCGCAGCGCCCGGCCACGCGACATCGCGGGACTCGCCTCGACCCTGGCCGCGCTGCCATCCGTGCACGCCGTACTGGACGAAGCGCCGGTCAGCCTGCTGCGCGCGCTGTGCGAAACGATGGGCGATCACAGCGACACCGTCGCCTGGCTGCGCAGCGCATTGGCGGACGAGCTGCCGCTGCTGGCCAAGGACGGCGGCGTGTTCCGCCCGGGCTACGATGCCGAACTCGACGAACTGCGCAATCTGTCCGAAAACGCCGACGGCTATCTCTCCGACCTCGAAACACGCGAACGCACACGTACCGGCATCGACAATCTCAAGGTCGGCTACAACCGCGTTCACGGTTACTACATCGAACTGTCGCGCGTGCACGCCGAGCGCGTGCCGGTGGACTACACCCGCCGCCAGACGCTCAAGGGCGCGGAGCGTTACATCACCGAGGAACTCAAACGTTTCGAGGACCAGGTGCTGTCGGCGCGCGAACGCGCGCTGGCCCGAGAGAAGCAGCTCTACGATGCATTGCTCGACCGGCTGCTGGCCGATCTGCCAGCCTTGCAGGACGCTGCATCCGCACTCGCCGAACTCGATGTGCTGGCCTGTTTCGCGGAACGCGCCGACGCGCTCGATCTGGTCGCACCGCAACTCACCGAAGTGCCCGGCCTGCACATCGTCGCCGGCCGCCATCCGGTGGTGGAACGCCATACCCGCGAGCCGTTCGTCGCCAACGATCTGCTGTTCGACGGCGAACGCCGCCTGCTGGTCATCACCGGCCCCAACATGGGCGGCAAGTCCACCTACATGCGCCAGACCTCGCTGATCGCGCTGCTGGCGCATACCGGTGCCTGCGTGCCGGCCGACTCGGTGCGGATCGGTCCGATCGATCGCATTTTCACGCGCATCGGCGCGGCCGACGATCTCGCCTCCGGGCAGTCGACCTTCATGGTCGAAATGAGCGAAACCGCCAACATCCTGCACAACGCCAGCGAGCAGTCGCTGATCCTGATGGACGAGATCGGGCGCGGCACCTCGACCTACGACGGCCTGTCGCTGGCGCAGGCCTGCGCCGAGTGGCTGGCCACGCGCACCCGCGCGTTCACGCTATTCGCCACGCATTACTTCGAGCTGACGGCGCTGGCGCAGACCCTGCCCGGCGTGGTCAACGTGCATCTGAACGCCGCCGAATACCACGGCGAGCATGGCGAACAACTGGTCCTGCTGCACCGTGTGAAGGAGGGGCCGGCGAACCGCAGCTTCGGCATCCAGGTGGCGGCACTGGCGGGCATTCCGAAACCGCTGATTGCCCGCGCCCGCGCCTGTCTGGAACAGCTGGAGCGGCGTCCGGTCGGCGGCAGCAGCACCCCGCAAATGACCCTGTTCAATGCCGCGCCGGCACCAGTCGCCGAGCCGCCCCTGTCGAAGGCGTTGCGCAGACTCGATGCCATCGACCCCGACAACATGAGCCCGCGTCAGGCGTTGGACGCCCTGTTCGAACTCAGGGCACTGCGCAACAAGGAGACCTGATGGCGGCTCGCCGCTTTTATCGCCGCGTGAGCTCGCCTTCCACATCGGCGTGACGATACGCCGCCTGCAAGGCATCGCGGCGTTCGACGGTGTTCGGATGTGCGGCGCCGGGATCGCACTCAAACCCGTTAACAAATCGAGCGAACCTACTCTTGACCTCTTGCCTTGACGGGGAAGCTTGCGCCTACATCCTCAATAACACGCTCAATAGCTGTCCTAATAGACGACGCAAGCTTGTGAGCTTCAGCCGGACCAATGGACCTTGGCTCATGGGGCCACGGCGGCGAACCCCATAACCCGTCATCCCTGTATCTAGGAATAATATTCCAATGTAAATGAGGAACCACATTCCCGAAAATCGCGTAATTCATTCGGCCCGGATTGCACAGATTATTTAAAGCAAAGGCTACCGTTCGCGCATCAGTCTCCAAGCCGAACCTTTCCTCGTCGTTTAGTTCGAAAAGATCTACGACATGACGACGCGCAGTTACCAGACACCAACCAGGAAAATACTGATCTTGGCTTAGCAATACATTAGATGAGTGAAGTGAGCACACACGAAATTCGATAGGCCAAAAGACTTCGGGCTGACAAAACTGGCATGAAGTAGCTGACACAGCCTACCCCCCTTCGCACGGTTTCGCATCTTCCCACACTTTTTCGAAGTGCTCCTCAAACTGACAAAATGCCGACGCTTGCGCACCTTTGTTATGCACTATTAATTCAGGCGCCGTCAAGCCCGTCCCGCCCTTTAAATAAATTCCAACTAAAGCCACATCATCAATAATAAAAGTAGACATGCTTGGATTATCTCGGTACACCCTAACTTCAAAACGAGACGCGGAATCACCATACTTCGACTGCAGTTCTCTCTTCCAATCGTAGAATCGTCCACTTGCTCCTTCAATATCATCGGCAAGCGACTGACCACCCCCCGAAATACTACTTGCCCTATTCTTAGAAAATTCGGTTTTCGGGCTATATAGAAGCAGCCTCACAGAAACTCCACGAGCAATAGCCTTTTCGAACGTCTTCTTACAGCTCTCGTCGGAGAATGGGTATAGACTTAATCCTATTAGCCATATTCTAGAATTCGTCATTTTCAAAGCGCCGCTGGACTTTATGGACTCCAATCGGTCATCATGTTACCCTCAACCTAACAAGTGAGCTGCCGAACGAGAGCATCAAAGTGGAAACCAATGCCACGGAGATCACCCATAAAATCACAAAAACTAACAAAACAAATGTTCCCGGACACTCCGGCAGCCAACCCGAAATATCCATTGATTCAATCACCACAAACAACACGCCATATACCGCAAATGCCAGAATTAGCGATTGAGCCATAAGGGTAAAGAAGAAAGCGATCGGTTTCCGACTACTCACTCGCTCCGCTAACTTTTCGAGAAGATCACTTATTCTTTCCATTAATCGCTCCACTCAAACAACGCAATTCCGACCGTCATTCCCAACCCAACCTCGATGACAGCAACGCGTTCCCCGTGTTTGAAACCCCGTAAAAACAGAGAACTAATTTGCAAAATGGAATTTAGAGATCCTGTATTCGGATACTTCTCATCACCTTTTATTCCAAGCTCTTCACGCCAAGCACTCGTAACAGCCGAGCTATGCAATACCCAATGTGTAATCATTCCCATATCCCACCCAACGGTGCGTAGCGCACTTCTTGCGACCTCCGGCGGAATACTCCGAACAGCCTTCCGGTAGCTTACCCAATCTCTGTTTTTTCGGTCTTCCTCAAAGCGATACGCTGCACCCGCCCCATCATCTACTTTTATAACTTTAAGGCCAAAAAATTCCGCGCAGTGAAAGTGCTCCAAGTGCACCAGCCGCAACCCCGGATTTGAATAAGACAATACCATAGCACCGACACCGTTTCGTCGCTCGTATGAGTTGGAATTATCCGACACCTCTCCAAAATTGCTGGAAGATGAAACAACAACACATTTCGAGGGATTTGCAGCAAGCCAGCACCTAGAAAAATCGAGCGCGGAGACCACGGATACACAGGAGTTATTAATTGATGCAGCAAGAGCACTTTTCGCACCAATACTAGAAGCGATTATTACCGCATCCGAAGGCTGCACATTTCGATCTATCCCAGTGGAGATGACCACTCCAACTGATCGAGGGTCTATCAAATTCCTCTGTATAACCTCACGGGCTGCTGATATCCGTTCTTCAAGAAGAGGGGTCTGTTCGCAAAATTTAAAAAACGGTTGCTTCATAAAACCGTAGTTCATGGCGATCGAACCCTTGCTACCACCATCGTCCTTCTTTCGGAGTCAACGACTTCACCGGCCCTCACGAGCCGGTGAAGTGCAGCTTCCTGAACCTTAGCAACCACATCGCTGGGAAAAATCTCTGACATGCTCTTCCATGCAAGCGTACCGAAGCTTTGCACTATGCCTTCAAAACGTCCTCCCGAGTAGCATACAGACGTTCTAACACTACCATAGTGAATAATCTCAAATCCGCCCTCCTCTAAATCCGAACGAATTCGCTCATAAGACGGCGTAATCGATTGCTGTATTTTCAATACCTCTTCGCCAGAAAGGCGGTAGAATTCCATTCCCTCAAGATCATTTCTACTGAAATACGACAATATAAGTAAGCCATTTTTATTTATAGAAGCTTTGATTTTCTGAAGAGAAATAGGCAATGGAAACCAATGCAGAACATGCGAAAGTATAGCCACATCATGCTGCCCTATTTCCCCAACGTCAATTTCTTGAATTCTTTTTTTAATTACCTCTACTTTTTTCTTCGACTCTTTAAGTCTTCCCAATAGAACCTCAACGGCTAGGTCATTGGGCTCTAGACATATGAGTTTCCGAACAACTTCGGCTATGGGAATCGCCAATCGTCCAGGACCGCTTCCCACGTCCAGCACAATCGCTTCATTCGCGGGACCGAAATAGCGATTTATCAATGAAAGTATAGACTCAGCTTGGCTATCACAGTTAGATCGCCAGTCCCGGTAACATTGCGCATAAGAGACTGATTGGATTGAGTTATCTTCCGGCAGTATCTTTTCGTGTGTTTCTTTGTTCTTTCTATTACTCAACCCACTCCCCCCACCGCCGGGCGTCTCGATCACGATGGCGTCGCCGGCCTGCAGCTGGACGACGGCCGTGGCCGACAGCACCTCCTCGCGTCCATCCGCGCGCAGGCAGCGATTGATTCCGCAGGCGCCGTCCTCACCGCCATGCAGGCCCATCGGCGCCACGCAGCGGCGGTTCGACAGAATCGCTGCGGTCAGCGGCCGCAGGAAGCGAATCTGACGGATCACGCCATCGCCGCCGCGATGCGCGCCATCGCCACCGGAGCCTTGCCGGATCGCGAAGCGTTCCACCCGCACCGGGAAGCGCGTTTCCAATACCTCGGTATCGGTCAGCCGGCTGTTGGTCATGTGCGTCTGTACCGCCGAGGCACCGTCGAAGTCGCGGCCGGCGCCGGCGCCGCCGCAAATGGTTTCGTAGTACTGCCGCTCACCGTCGCCGAAGGTGAAGTTGTTCATCGTGCCCTGCGATCCGGCGAGTACGCCGAGCGCGCCATAAAGCGCATCGGTGACGGCCTGACTGGTCTCGACGTTGCCGGCGACCACCGCCGCCGGATAGCGCGGATTGAGCATGCAGCCCTCGGGCACGACCAGATCGATCGCCTTGAGGCAGCCTTCATTGAGCGGGATGTCATCGTTCACCAGGGTTCTGAACACGTACAGGGTCGCGGCGCGGGCAATCGACAGCGGCGCATTGAAGTTGCTGCGCTGCTGCTCGCTGGTGCCCGAAAAGTCGACGCGCGCACGGCGCGCCGCGCGATCGACGCGAATCGAGACCCGGATACGTGCGCCGTCGTCCATGTCTACCGTGCAATCGCCATCTGCCAGTTTCGCGATGACACGACGCACGGATTCCTCGGCATTGGCCTGCACGTGGCCCATATAGGCTTCGACGACGGCGCGGCCATAGGTCGAAACCATTTTCCCGATGCCCTCGGCCCCGCGCGTGCAGGCCGCGAGCTGGGCCTGCAGGTCAGCCAGGTTCTGCTCGGGACGACGCGCCGGATACGCGCCGGAGGCCAGCAATGCACGCACCGCGTGTTCTCGCAGTTGCCCCGCTTCGACCAGCAGGAAATCGTCGATCAGCACGCCCTCGTCTTCGACGATGCGGCTGTTCGGTGGCATCGAGCCCGGCGTGAGTCCGCCGATATCCGCGTGGTGACCGCGTGCCGCGACGAACACTAGCAGCTCACCGGCCTCGTCGAACACCGGGGCGACTACCGTCACGTCCGGCAGGTGGGTGCCGCCGTTGTACGGCGCATTGAGCATGTAGGCATCGCCGGCGGCGAAGCCGCGTCCGTCGCGGCGCCGGCCTTCGATGATGGCGCGCACGCTGTCGCCCATCGAACCCAGGTGCACCGGGATATGCGGCGCATTGGCGATCAGCGCGCCAGCGCGATCGAACAGCGCACAGGAAAAGTCCAACCGTTCCTTGATGTTCACCGAATAGGCGGTGCTCTGCAGCGCCACACCCATCTGCTCGGCCACCGCCATGAACTGCTTGTTGAACACCTCCAGCATCACCGGATCGACCTCGGTGCCGATCGCGACACGCGTCGGCAAGGGCACGACACGGCGCAGGATGAGATTGAACTGGCGATCGACCTCGGCACGCCAGCCGGGCTCGACCACCGTGGTTGCGGTGTGCTCGCGGATGATCGCGGGGCCGTCGATGGCGGCGCCGACAGGGAGTACAGCGCGATCATGAACGGGTGTGTCCAAATCTTCGCCGCCGAAGTGCGCCTTGACCGTACGGGGTTTTATGCCGTCGCTGGTCTTCCCTCTCCCTCCGGGAGAGGGACCGAGGGTGAGGGCGTCCGCCTCATCGAAGCTTGGCCCTGCAGAAGCGGCACCGATCACCTCCACCGACACCATCTCCACGATCACCGCCTTGTCGGGCGCCATGAATCCGAAGCGCTGTCGGTGCTGTGCTTCGAAGGTCTCGCGCATCACTGTCAGCGACTCCAGCGACACCGCCAGCACGGTATCCGAACCGGCGTACTTGAGCTGCGCGCTCGCCACACGCGTGAGTGTGCGCAGTGGCACGCCCTGCGCACGCAGCGCCGCCTCGGCTTCATCGCCCAGCGCCTGTGCGCAATCGGCGAGCACGGCATCCGCATCGGTCAGCGGCACATTCACGGTCTGTTCGCGGATCAGACGCAGATCGGCCAGGCCCATGCCGTAGGCCGACAGAACACCGGCAAACGGATGGATCATCATGCGGCGCATGCCCAGGGCGTCGGCCACGCGACAGGCATGCTGGCCGCCGGCACCGCCGAAACAGACCAGGGTGTAGTCGCCCACGGCGTAGCCGCGCTGGATCGAAATCTGCTTGATCGCCTTGGCCATGTTCTCCACGGCGATGGTGATGAAGCCTTCGGCAATCTGCTGCGGCGTGCGCGCCTGAACGGTGGCCTGTTCGATCTCGTTGGCCAGGGCCGCGAATGCGCGGCGCACCGCGTCGAGGTCCAAGGGTTGATCGCCGTTCGGGCCAAACACCGCGGGAAAGGATTGCGGCTGGATTCGGCCGAGCAGCAGATTGCAGTCGGTCACGGTCAGCGGGCCGCCGCGGCGATACGAGGCCGGCCCCGGCACCGCGCCGGCGGACTCGGGCCCCACGCGCAGTCTTGATCCATCGAAGCGGCAGATCGACCCGCCGCCGGCGGCGACGGTGTGAATATCCATCATCGGGGTGCGCAGACGTACACCGGCGATCTGCGATTCGTGGGTACGCTCGTAGTCACCGGCGTAGTGCGATACATCGGTGGACGTGCCGCCCATGTCGAAACCGATGAGCCGCTCATAGCCTGCAGCCTGCGCCGTGCGCACCATGCCGACGATACCGCCGGCCGGCCCGGACAGAATCGCATCCTTGCCACGAAAGGCTTGCGCGTCGACGAGCCCGCCGCTGGATTGCATGAACAACAGACGGACATCGGCGCCCAGCTCATCGGCCACGCGGTCCACATAGCGACGCAGGATCGGTGACAGATAGGCATCGGCCACCGTGGTATCGCCACGCCCCACAAACTTGATCAGCGCGCTGACTTCGTGACTGACCGACACCTGGGTGTAGCCGATCTCCCGTGCGATCGCCGCCAGCCGCCGCTCGTGTTCGGGGAATGCATAGCCATGCAGCAGCACGATGGCAATTGCGCGCAAACCCATGTCGTACGCCGCCTGCAGTTCGCGACGCGCGGCACGCTCGTCCAGTTCGCGGATCAGGCTACCGTCGGCGCCGATCCGTTCGTCGATTTCGATATCGTGTGAATACAGCGGGCTCGGCAGGCGGATATTCAGCGCGAAGATGTCCGGCCGACTCTGGTAGCCGATCCGCAGGGCGTCGCCATGTCCGCCGGTGATCGCCAGCAGCGTCGGCTCGCCCTTGCGCTCCAGCAGGGCATTGGTCGCCACGGTGGTACCCATGCGCACGACTTCGATCGGCGCATCGCCATGCAAATCCAGCAGCGCACGAATGCCGGCCGTGGCGGCATCAGAATAGCGCTCCGGGTTTTCGGACAGCAGTTTGTGCGTCAGCAGCACGCCATCCGGACCGCGCGCGACGATGTCCGTGAAGGTCCCGCCGCGGTCGATCCAGAAGGCCCAACCGCGCTCGAAGGTCTCGGGCATGGACTCGTCCAGAGAAGTCAGAAATCAGTCTCGCGCAAAGCCGCCAGGACGCCAAGGCGCGGACAGACTTCGTTCCGGCTGCATCGGCCCGGCAGGCGACTCGCCTACACGGCGGCGCGCAGACCCAAGTGCTCGACAAAGGGATCGAAATCACGATCTCGATACAGCAATGGATAGCGCTCCGCGATGCAGCGCGTAGCGATCAAGGTGCCGATGGTCTTGCGGACGGTGACGCCTCTGGCGCGCAGACGGCGAAAATTTCGCGCCGCTTCGATTGCGATGGCTTGACCGACAATTTCCACCACTTGCAGCTCCCCGAGCAGACGCCGCGCACGGCGGAAGTCCCGCTCATGCGTGAAGCCCTGCAACACCTCGGTCAGGATCAGGTCACCGATCAATACCGGCTCGTTCCCCAATGCCCCATCGAGCCGATCGGTTTCGGCGCAGGCGACACCGCGGAAATAGTCGACCCAGACACTGGAATCGACCAGGATCACACGGCATCTCCGGAGCCCGTAGGCGTCCGGTCGACGCGCATGGCCTCCAAATCTCCTTGCCAGTCCAGCTTGCCGCGGAATTTCCGCAACTGGGCCTGACGCTCCAGGCGCAACAGCGTGCGCAGGCCCTTCTCCACCGCTTCCCGCTTGGTCTTGATGCCGGTGAGCCGAAGCGTCTCCTGCATCAGGTCTTCATCGATCACGATATTGGTGCGCATGATGTGTATCCCAACCTGAATTCATACACATAGTAGCCCGATCAGCATCGGCTTGATAGCCGCCCGGACTGAGTAACAAGGCTCAATTCCCGAGCCTCATGCCCAGGATTGAAGAACAACGCGGTAAGGATGGAACTCTTCATGGTGCCGGAGTACATCAGGCACACGTTGCCTTGGATGGCTCTCGGTGAAACTGTTCGCTTGGGCTCCGGAAAAGAATGCACATCTGAAACGGGAGCGTGGTATCCGTTTCGAGGCGGTGCTGTTTCATCTGGAAGCCGGTGATGTGCTGGACATCTTCGAGCACCCCAATCAAGACCGGTATCCGGGGCAGAGGATTTACGCGATCGAGATCGAGGCATATGTCTATCTGGTGCCATTCGTGGAGTCCGAGACCGAAGTTTTTCTCAAGGCGATCATCCCAAGCCCAAAGGCCACCCAAAGATACAAAAGGTGAACGCGATGACTGAACGCGACCGGGAAGAAGACGAAATTCTCGAAGCCTTCGAGGCCGGGACGCTCAAGCGGGTTGCCGAGGCCCGGTCCTTGTTGCAGCGCCACCAAGGCTACGCCGAGGCGACGTTTCGAAAAGACGCACGAATCAACATTCGCCTGTCCTCGCGCGATTTGCGCGGCTTGCAGAAACGCGCACTGGCGGAGGGCCTCCCGTATCAAACCTTGATCGCGAGCATTCTCCACAAGTACGTGGAGGGCCGCTTGCGCGACGAAGGCTGAGTTCGAGAGCCCACCTCGAATCCCGGCGGTGCCAAAATCCTTCCTCGCGGAATCCGTGACCCCGCACCGGGCACCGGCAGCTTCAGGTTCCCTCGAGCTTTCGCGCCGCGATCCACGCCTCCACCTGCAGTTCCAGCACCGTCATCGGCAGGGAACCATTGAGCAACACGGCGTCATGGAAAGCGCGTTCGTCGAAATCCTCGCCCAGGACCGCTTCGGCTCTGGCACGCAGTTCGACCAGTTTGAGTTCGCCGATCTTGTAGCCGAGCGCCTGCCCGGGCCAGGAGACGTAACGCTGCAATTCGATATCGATGTTCAGCGGCGACAAGGCGGTGTTGTCGGCGAAACAGGCACGAGCCTGCTCGAAGCTCCAGTGCTTCCAGTGAATGCCGGTATCGGCGACCAGACGGCAGGCACGCCACATTTCGTAGGACAGCCGACCGAACTGCTCGTAGGCATCGCGGTAGATACCCATGCTTTCACCGAGACGCTCCGCGTACAGGCCCCAGCCTTCGCCGAATGGCGTGAAATACAGCTCACGGCGGAAATCCGGCACCTCGTCCTGCTCCTGCGCCAGCGCGACCTGGATGTGGTGACCGGGCGCACCTTCATGCAACACCAACGCCGGCAGTTCATAGAGCGGACGCTGATCGAGATGCGAGGTGTTGATCATCAGGCCGCCGGCACGCCCCTTGTCCGGATCGCCGGAGAAATAGCGGCCGGTGGTGTAGCCATCCTCGATGTCCGCCGGAACCGCGCGCACGCCATAGCTGAGGCGCGGCAGGGTTTTGAAGTGAGCCGGCAGCAGGCCATCGACGCGCTTGGCGATTTCGGAGGCCTTTTCGAGCAGATCCTGGCGGCTGGCCGCCACGAATTGCGGGTCGGCACGCAAGCTGGCGATGAACGCGCCGAGCGTACCGTCGAATCCGAGCTCCGCCATCACGTCCCGCATGCGCTCGCGAATCCGAGACACCTCCTGCTGACCAAGTTCGAATATCTGGTCGGGTGTCATCGTGGTGGTGGTATGGCGGCGCACCAGGAAGCGGTAATAGGCCTCACCGTCCGGAAGCGCGGACACCGCCAGGCCCTCGGTCGAGGCCGGAAGGTATTCTTCCTCAAGGAAGCGGACGAAGCCGGTGCGGGCCGGGCCGATTTTTTCGCTTATCAAGGCGTGTCCGCGGTCGAGCAGGGCTGCGCGCTGCGATTCGGGGATCGAGGCCGGCAGGTTCAGCAGCGGAACCAGCAAGGGATCGTCCGCCACCGGCACGGCCGCCGCCCTGCGTGCACGCGGCAACACCGATTCGACCGTGATGCGCGGCAACACGAACCCGGTTTCGATGCCGCGGCGAAGATTGTCGAGATTGGCGCGGTAGTAGTCCGGCACGGCGGCCAGCACCGCGAGCCAGTGTTCGGCCTGCTCGATCGTGGTCGGCCGGGTCCGGTCTGCGCGGTAGTTCAGGGCAAGGTCGAAGCCGCCGTCGCTGTTGAAGGCGATGCGGGATTCGTCGAAGGCCGCGGCATCGATGTTCTCGTCCACGGTCCACTTGAGCAAGGCCAGCGTGATGCGATCCTTGTCGCCGAGACCGGCAGCCGCAATGTCGATGAGCTTCGCGCGCACCTGACGCAGGCTGGCTTCGCGCAAATGATCAGCGGCGGGGCTGAGGTCCGGCAACAACTGGTCGTCGTCCACCCGATCGTCCTCGCTCATCTCCGGCCAGTCGATCTGCTCGTAGAGCGCAACGGCGTCGGCCAGCGCCGGGCTGCCGACACGTGCCGCCGAGGCCGCGCTCGCCCAGGCGATAAGGCCGGCGCAAACTCCCAGCGTGAACGCATTCTTCATGAAGTAGTCCCCAGGTACCGATCAAGATCGGCCTGACTCTAACCGCTTCCGTGCATTTCGGTCCCCGCCGCCGACATCCGCCACGCCGCGGCGGCTTGGATTAGACTTCGCCCCCGCTGTTCCCGCGCATTCCCTGAAGCCCCCACCACCGGAGATCATAAAAATGGCTCAGACCATTGCCACCGCAGAACTACGCGCCCGCTTCGTCGAGGCGGCGACCGCCAAGTTCGCGAACAACGTGCCCGATTTCGTGACCCTGCAGGCCTTGGTGGCGGACAATGGCGGCCGGTTCCGGAACGACCACGCTGCGATCCGCACGGCGGATCCGGCGGTGCGCGATCTGTGGGTGGAGGCGGCGGCGGTGCTGGGGCTGCGCCGCGATCTGGACTACGCATTCCCGGCCAAGAAGCTCGTATCGTTCGACCTGCAGGTGCCGGGCGACGACTCCACGCAGTTCAAGATCTTCGTTTCGCAGGTCGACCTCGACGCCTTCCCGCCGGACGTGGCCGCGCTGATTCGCGAGGACTGCGAAGAACAGGCCGCCGCGGTGGACCACAGCCCATTCGGAGCGCTGATTGCCAAGGCCGGCAAAAGCGGTCTGGAGGCCGATGAGGCGCAGGCGTTCATCGAACATTTCGTGGACCGCCTGATGAGCCGCAACGGACCGCCGATGAAGCGCAGCACCTTGCAGGCGGTGGCCGACGTCTCAGGAGAAGCTGCCAGCGCCCTGGCGCTGGGCCCGGACTTCAATCATGTGACGATCGACGTGCTTGCCGCCGGCTATGCCGGCATCGACGAAATGACGGCAGCGATGCGTGAACGGGGGTTCCGCCTGCTGCCCAAGATTCAGGGCGAACCCGGCAGCAAGCTGCGTCAGACGGCGACGATGGCGGCGACGATGGAAACGCCGGTGCGCGAGGCCGACGGCCGCATCGGCAGCGCGCAGACCGAAAGGCAATTCGTGGAAATCATCGAACGCGGACTGGTCGACAACAGCGACGGCGCACCGCGCATCTTCAAGAATTTTCTCGCCGCCAATGCCGAGCAGATCTTTGGCGCGGCCGCCACTCGGTCACGCACAACCGTCGAAAGCTGCTGACTGCGCTCAGTCCTCGGCGATCTCGATACTCGGAAACGCATCGGGCGCTTCGCCGTAGGCCAGGCGCGCGGCGGCCCGGCGCGCGATGTCGCGATACAGCAGCGCAATCTCCGAGTCGGGCTCGGCGACCACGGTCGGCGCGCCGGCGTCGGCCTGCTCGCGGATCGAGCGGGACAGCGGCAGACTGCCGAGCAGCTCCACGTCGTAGCGTTCGGCAATGCTGTCGCCGCCGCCCTGGCCGAACACGTGCTCGCTGTGCCCGCAGTTCGGGCAGGTGTACAGCGCCATGTTCTCGACGATGCCGAGCACCGGCACTTCCACGCGGCGGAACATCTGCAAGCCGCGCTTGGCGTCGAGCGTGGCGATGTCCTGCGGCGTGGTCACGATCACCGCCCCGGCCAGGGGAATGCGCTGCGACAGCGTCAGCTGCACGTCGCCGGTCCCCGGCGGCATGTCGACCACCAGATAGTCCAGATCGTCCCAGCGCGCGTCGTTGATCAGTTGCATCAGCGCCTGCGTGACGATCGGGCCGCGCCAGATCATCGGCTGCTCGGCGTCCACCAGAAAACCGATCGACATCACCTGCAGACCGTGCGCGCGCACCGGGATCGCGATCTTGCCGTCCGGTGACTGCGGCTTTTCGTTGGGCACGCCCAGCATCTGCGGCTGACTGGGGCCGTAGATGTCGGCGTCGAGCATGCCGACACGCGCGCCCTCCGCCGCCAGCGCCAACGCGAAGTTGGCCGCCACCGTGGACTTTCCGACACCGCCCTTGCCGCTGGCCACGGCGATCACATTGCGAATGCCCGGCAGGGGGGCCAGCTTCTGCTGCGCCGCATGCGAGGACACCGCCCAGTCCAGCGTGACCTGCGATTCAATCCCGTGGTCGGTCAACAGCGCACGCACGCGTCCGATCAGGGCGTCGCGCAGGCCCGCAGCCGGGAAGCCCAGACGCAGATGCACGATGGCGCGGCCATCCTCGCGACGTGCGGCGGCGACGGCCCCGGCCTCGGCCAGCCCGCGGCCGATCAAGGGATCGACGATCTGGTCGAGCAGGGTCAGCAGTTCGGTATCGGCGTGCGCGTTCACGAAACCTCGAAGTGTGCGGATGGGGGCGAAAGTCTAGGCCGCTGTCACGCGACATGCACACAGGCCGTTCAATGCGCGCCCGGCGGGCCCGCATTGCCGCCCTTGCGCAGCGCGAACACCGATAGCAGGCAGACGAAGGCGATGATCGCCAATACGTGAAAGACATCGACGAACGACAGCATCGACGCCTGCTGCACCACCATCTGGTAGATCGCGCCGTGGGCCGCCTGTTCACTGCCGGTGGCCGCCTGCAGTGTGTCCATTGTGGCCTGATAGGCCGGGTCCAGCGGTGTCACGCGGTCAACCAATTCCACCTGATGGGCCTGAGCGCCTCGCGCCAATAGGGTGGTGGTCAAGGAAATGCCGAAACTGCCGCCGACATTGCGCATCAGGTTGATCAGCGCGGACGCGGAACCGCTCTGATCCGGCGCGATGCCGACATAGGCCAGGGTATTGATCGGAATGAACAGAAAGGCCAGCCCCGCGGTCTGGAACATGCGCGCCCACACCAGCGTGTCGAAGTCCACGCCCAGACTCAGCGTGCCCATGTAGAGCATCGAACTGCCCACGATCATGCAGCCGATGCCGATCAGCAGACGCGCGTCGATCACCGACACCAGCCGCCCCATCAGCGGCATCAGCACCAGCAGGATCATGCCGCCGGGCGTCAGCACCAGACCGGCCAGCAGCGCGTTGTATCCCAGCAGCGACTGCGTCAACTGCGGCAACAACAGCGTGGTACCGAGCAGGATGAAGCCCAGCATGAACATCAGGCCATTGGCGATGCCGAAATTGCGCTGGCCGAGCAGGCGCAGGTTGACGATGGGATCCTTCTGGCGCAGTTCCCAGAACACCGCACCGACGATTCCGATCGTCGCGAACAGCGCCCAGAGCTGGATGAAGCCGGAGTCGAACCAGTCTTCCTGCTGGCCCTTGTCGAGCACGATCTGCAAGGCGCCGAGCCCCAGCGTGATCAGCGCCAGACCCAGATAATCGACCTTGAAACCGCGTGCCATCCGCGTCTTGCGGGCCTCGACCAGTTCCGGCGGATCGGACACGAACACGCGCGCCAGCGCGATCAGCAGCATGCCGATCGGCACATTGATCAGAAAGATCCAGTGCCAGCTGTAGTTCTCGGTGATCCAGCCGCCCAGCGTTGGCCCGATCGCCGGCGCCGCGACCACCGCCATGCCGTAGATGCCGAAGGCCATGCCGCGCTTTTCCGGCGGAAACGCATCCGACAGGATCGCCTGCGACACCGGCTGCAGACCGGCCCCGCCGAAACCCTGCAGTACCCGCGCGCAGATCAGCAGCTCCAGACTCGGCGCGATTCCGCACAGGAACGACGCCGCCGAGAACAGGCCCACCGACAGGATGAAGAAACGGCGCCGACCGATCAGATCCGACAGCCAGCCGCTCATCGGCAGCACGATGCCATTGGCCACCAGATAGGAAGTGAGCACCCAGGTGGATTCCTCCTGCCCGGCGGACAGTGAGCCGGCGATGTGCTGCAACGCGACGTTGGCGATGGAGATGTCCAGCACCTCCATGAACGCCGCAATGCCGACCACCGTCGCAATCAGATAGGGGTTGCGGGCGCTCGCGGGTGGACCCGCCGAGCCTGCGCTGATCCCGGCCATGTCGCGCCCTAGGGACCGCTCTGGCGCGGCAGCTCGCGCGGCGCGCGCGCAACGTCGACAGTCGGCACCACGGACATGCCGGGCACCAGTCGGTGCGCCTCATCCGGCTTCGGATCGAACACCAGCTTCACGGGAATCCGTTGCACCACCTTCACGTAGTTGCCGGTGGCGTTCTCCGGTGGCAGCAGGCTGAAGATCGAACCCGTACCGGCCTGGATGCTTTCCACGTAACCGCGGAATTCATAGTCCGGGTAAGCGTCGATCTCGAAGCTCGCCGCCTGGCCGGGACGCATGTCCGTGAGCTGGGTTTCCTTGAAGTTGGCGACCACCCAGGGATCATTCGCCACCAGCGCCAGCATCGGCTTTCCGGCGGTGACCTGTTGCCCGGCCAGTACATTCTTGCGCGTCACGCGGCCCGCGCGCGGTGCCCGGATCTCGCAATAGGAACGTTCAAGCTCGGCCTGACGCAGGGCCGCCCTGGCCTGCTCCAGCTGCGCCTGAGCCGCCTTCAGCTGAGCCTGCTTGGCCGCAACCTGCTGCGGAGCGGTCCGGGCCTGACGCAGGCTGGCACGCGCCTGCTCGACCTGTTCGGTGGACGACTGCGCCACGGTTTCCACCTGATCGACCTGCTGGCGTGCGATCTCGTCCTTGGCGTACAGATCGCGATAGCGCTGCGCATCCTTGGCTGCACGCGAGGCTTCCGACTGCGCGGCACGCAGGGCGGCCAGCGCCTGCGAAACGCCGGCCTCGCTCTGCTCGCGTGTCAGCTCCAGATCGGCCTCGGCGGTCTGCAGCCGGGCGGCTGCGGTCGCCACGGCGGCGCGTGCCTGATCGACCCGCACGTCGTAGTCCGCGGGGTCGAGTCGCATCAGCGGCTGGTCGGCCCCGACCCAATCGTTCTCGTCGACCAGCACTTCGGCCACCGTGCCCGAGATGCGCGGCGACAACTGCACGATATCCGCCTGAATGAAGGCGTTGTCGGTCGACACCAGACCGCGCCCCAGCCACCACCAGGCGACCACCGCCAAAGCCACGACGATGATGGCCGTCAGCACACCGGCGCGGGTCCGCTTCTTCTTGCGGTCGCTGACCGGTCGCGCTTGCTGCTCAGCCATGATCCGTTCCTTGCCCGTCGGCATCGCCTTCGCTGTCGACTTTTGCTTTTGTGGCGGCAGGCTGCGCAATCACGCCCTGATCAAGACTGAACGATTCAGCCTGACCCAAGGCTGCGGCGAGATTGACGCGCGCCTGCTGGAAACTGGCCAGCGCCTGCACATAACCGGCGCGCGCCTCGGTCAACGAGGCCTGTGCGGACACCACCTCGATGTTGTCCGCAACGCCCTGGCTGAAGCGGTCCCGCGCCAAGGTCAGCTCGCGCTCGGCCAGGGAACGCGTCGAGGCCGCGGCATCGACCTGTTCGGCGCGATTGCGGACTTGCACCAGCGCCGTCAGCACATCTTCTTCAACCTGGGCGTTGAGATCATCGGCACGCAGGCGCGCTTCGGTGATGCGACTCAGTGCAGCATCAGTCGCCGCACCAATCGTGCCGCCGGTGAAAATCGGCACCTCGACGCTGGCGCCGTAACGATAGGTGCGCTCCTCGTTCTGTACCGGGGTATTGCCGGAATAGCCGTAGTCGGCGAAAGCCACGAGTTTGGGCAGGCGTTCGCTCTTGGCCGCGGCCAGGACCTGATCGAGCTGCTCAAGTTGCGCCGCAATCACCAACAAGTCGGGCCGCGTGTGGCGCGCCACCGACAGCGCCTGTTCAGGCTCCGGCACCACGACCTGCTGGCGTTGCAGACGTCCCGTGAGATTCATGGGCTGGGCACTCGGTAAGGCAATCGCGCGGCGCAGACTCAGGCGTGCCGTCTGCAAGGCGGTATCGGCTTCGGACACACGAAACCGGTTCTGCGATACGGCGGTTTCGGCGCGCGCCACATCAATTCCAGAGGCGACGCCGGCGTCGCGCTGATCGACCGCCAATTTGTACAGATCCTCGGACAGCGCGAGGTTGGCCTTGCCCGCTTCGAGCCCCTGCTCCGAGCCCAGCACGTTGATATAGGCGATCGCCGCGCGCGCCGCCGCCTGCTCGCGCGCCAGCGCCGCCTGCGCCTTGGCGACGTCGATCCCCAAGCGTGCGCTGCGGCTCTGCAGCACGCGACTCCAGTCGAAGATCACCTGCGACAGCTCGACGCGCGCGTCGAAGGTGGAAAACGGACCGATGAAGGGCTCGATCCCCGGAAACGTCAGGCCCTGCGCCGCCAGATTGGTGGTCGCGCGAGTCTGCGACGCCGCCAGATCAATCTGCGGGCGGAGGCTGCCGTCAGTCTGTCGCGCCTCGGCGTCTGCGGTGCTCACCGCGGCGCTGGCAGCGAGCAAGGATGGCGCCCGCGCCACCGCATCGTGAATCGCCTGTTCGAGGGTCAGGGCCGACTCGGCGGCCCGTGCGGCCCCGCTACACAAGAGCATGGCGCCGATCAGGACCAGGCCACGTGCCTTGAGGGACTTCGAGAAGGGCGCGCTATCGCGCTGAAGATGGTTCATGTAAACGCTTCCTTTTGTCAGCCGATGCCTGTTACCAGTGCGCGACCAACAGCTTCTTCACAAGAGACTTGAGACGTTTGCGCTCTGACGGGCTGAGCGGTTCCAGAAACTCGTCCTCGGCCAACGCCATTCGCGGCATATTGGTTTCGAGATAGTTTCTGCCCTTGGCCGTCAGCGTCACGGCATTGGCGCGCCGGTCGTCCGGATCGCGCTCGCGCACGACCATGTCGAGACGCTCAAGATGGTCAATGAACTGCATGACGGTGGTTCTGTCACCGCGCAGCAACTCGGCGATATCCGTCTGGCGCATCGGACCACGGTTGTGCAAAAGCCGGAGCAGCCCGAAGTGGCGCGGAGTGAGGCCGTCCGGAGCGGTGACCTGACTGAGGCGCTCGATCAGAAACAAGGTCGTCTTGATCAGGCTGAACGCGAGGTAGTCTTCGAACTCGGACGGCAGGCCTAGAGTACCCGTTGCCGATTCGGAAATTGAAGGTTTTCCGGTCAATGAAAATACGCAGTACGTCAGATATTCAGCGATACTGACATTCTGCACGGCGGCGATCAAGCACCCATTACCATGGCGGTTCCAGAACCGGCCGCTTACCATGAACCGAAGCGCAATCCTCAGCCTGCTTGGCGCTCTCCTGCCGGTTTTCGCCGTCGCCGCAATTGGCGGGCTCGCCACCGCGAGCAGTGTCGACACCTGGTATCGCACCCTTGAGAAGCCGGCGTTCAACCCGCCCGACGCGGCGTTCGGGCCAGCCTGGACCGCGCTCTACCTGATGATGGCTCTGGCCGCGTGGCGGGTAGTGCGGCGCGGCGGCTGGTCGCCCGCGGCAACAGCGCTGGGCTTGTTCGCCACACAGCTCGTGCTGAACGGACTCTGGTCGGTGCTGTTCTTCGGATTGCGCCAGCCCGAATGGGCGCTGTTCGAAATACTGCTGTTATGGCTGGCCATCCTGTTGACCACGCGACGCTTCTTCACCCACGACCGGATCGCAGGCTGGCTGATGCTGCCGTACCTCGCCTGGGTGTCGTTCGCGACGCTGCTCAACGCATCGATCGTGCAGCTCAACTGAGCGCTGGCGCGGTTCAGTAACCGTATGCGTACTGGTGGCGAATCCGCTCGTGACGCTCGTAGGGGCGTCCGGTGTCCAGCAGGATGGTGACGCCGCCGAGGTCGATGCGACCGCCGAGAAATGCGGGCGTCCGGCTTGCGCTGTGCCAGCTGTGGCCCTGCGGCCAGTACCAGAGATTGCGGTCCGGCGCGTAATAGGTTTCGTAACGCGGGTAGTAGACATACCGGTAGCCGGCAGGCCGGCGCACCACATCCGGCTGCCGATAGATCACGCGCACGTCCCGCTGGTGCTGCGCGTAGCGGTCATTGTGCTCGTGTCGATCATTGTGACGGTGCCGGTCTTCATCGTGGCCGTGGCGGTCATTGCGGTCATGATGATCGTCGTGACCCTGGTTCGTGTACCACTTGGAATCGGCCTGGGCCGGTACCGCCGCCAGTGACAGCGCGCAGGCGGCGAACAGGGCGCCGTAGCGCGACAGTCGAGGGGTGGACAGACGGTTCATCGGGACTCCGTGATGCCGCAACGGCACCTTGGGCAGGTGGGCCGACGCTAGGGCGAGAAACGTGAACGCGACCTGAACTGTCTACATGCGATAATCCGTGCCCCTCTGACTGTCCCGAAGCCGGCCATGCCGCGCAAGCTCTTCGTCACCAACGCCCTGCCCTACGCCAATGGACCGATCCACCTCGGTCATCTCGTAGGCTATATCCAGGCCGACATCTGGGTGCGCTTCCAGCGCCTGCGCGGCCATGAAGTCACCTACGTCTGCGCCGACGATGCGCACGGCACGCCGATCATGCTGGCCGCGGAAAAGGTGGGCGAAACGCCCGAAGCCTTCATCGCGCGCATTCGCGACATGCATGAACGCGACTTCGCCGGCTTCGACATCAGTTTCGACAATTACTACAGCACGCACTCGGACGAGAACCGCGAGCAGGCCGAGCGCATCTACCTTGCGCTACGCGACGCCGGACACATCGCCACCCGTTCCGTCGAGCAGGCCTACGATCCAGTCAAGCAGATGTTTCTGCCGGACCGCTACATCAAGGGCGAATGTCCACGCTGCGGCACCGCCGACCAGTACGGCGACAATTGCGAGAACTGCGGCGCCACCTACGCCCCGACCGATCTGAAAAATCCGCGTTCCGTGGTGTCCGGCGCGATACCGGAAACGCGTGCCTCGGATCACTACTTTTTCCGGCTGGAAGCGCTGCAAGCCGCCGTGGAGCAGTGGCTGGCCGAATCGAAGCTGCAAAGCGCGGTACGCGCCAAGCTGCGCGAATGGACCACGGCCGGCCTGCGCGACTGGGACATCTCGCGCGACGCGCCGTACTTCGGCTTCGAGATTCCGGACGCCCCCGGCAAGTACTTCTATGTCTGGCTGGACGCGCCGGTTGGCTATTTCGCCAGCCTGCAGAATTGGTGCGCGGCGAACGACCGCAACATCGATGACTACATCGCCGTCGGTTCCGACTGGGAGATGTGGCACTTCATCGGCAAGGACATCGTCAACTTCCACGGGCTGTTCTGGCCGGCGATGCTCAAGGGCGCCGGACTGCGTCTGCCGACCGGGCTGTCCGTCAACGGCTATCTGACCGTGGACGGCGCCAAAATGAGCAAGAGCCGCGGCACCTTCATCCGCGCCGACACCTACCTGCAGCACCTCAACCCGGAATGCCTGCGCTACTACTACGCCGCCAAGCTGTCGGATGGCGTGGTCGATCTCGACCTCAACCTCGACGACTTCGTCGCGCGCATCAACAGCGACCTGGTCGGCAAATACGTCAACATCGCCAGCCGCTGTGCCGGCTTCATCAGCAAGCGCTTCGACGGGCGCCTGGCCGCGGCCGTGCACGATCCGGCCTTGCTCGACCGATTCGCGGCCGAAGCCGAGACGATCGCCGGGGCCTACGAAACCCGCGACTTCGCCGCCGCGGTACGGCGCATCATGGCGCTGGCCGACCAGGCCAATGAAGTGATCCAGCACAACGCCCCGTGGGTGATCGCCAAGGATCCGGCGCGCGAAGCCGAGCTCCATCAGGTGTGCACCACGTTCCTCAACGTGTTCCGGCTACTGACGCTGTACCTCAAGCCGGTGCTGCCGAAGCTCGCCAGCGAAGCCGAAGCCTTTCTGGCGATTCCCGCGCTGCAATGGACCGACGCGGCCACGTCCTTGCTCGATCACGAGATTCGCCCGTACCAGCCACTGATCACCCGTATCGAAACCGACAGGATCAAAGCCATGGTCGACGCATCTCGGGAAGACCTCGCCCCCGCGGCCGCAGCCGCCAGCGCAGCGGCATCGCAGTCCGAGCCAATCGGCATCAATGATTTCACCAAGGTGGATCTGCGCATCGCGCGTATCGACGCCGCCGAGGCGGTGGAAGGCGCTGACAAACTGCTCAGGCTGACGCTGGACGTGGGCGAGCTGGGCAAGCGCCAGGTCTTCGCTGGCATCAAATCGCAGTACGCACCGGAATCGCTGGTCGGGCGATTGACCGTGGTGGTGGCCAATCTGGCACCGCGCAAGATGCGTTTCGGCCTGTCCGAAGGCATGGTGCTCGCCGCCTCCTTCGGTGACGGCAAGCCGTTCATTCTGTCGCCGGACTCGGGCGCCGAGCCCGGCATGCGCGTCAAGTAAGCGGCCTGGATTTCCGTGTGACGCTCGCCGATGCCATCGATGCGCGGCTGCCGCAGACGCAGTGCACGCGCTGCGGCTACGACGCCTGCCGTCCGTACGCGGAGGCGATTGCCAGCGGTGAGGCCAGAATCAACCAGTGCCCTCCGGGCGGCAGCGAGACGATCGCGGAACTCGCGGCCATCACCGGGCAGGCACCGCTGCCGCTGGACCCGGCGTTCGGCGAAGCCGAGACGCAGCCTTTCGTCGCCCTGATCGACGAAGCACGCTGCATTGGTTGCTACAAGTGCATTCAGGCTTGTCCGGTCGATGCGATCGTCGGCGCACCCAAGTGCATGCATACCGTGATCGAAACCGAATGCACCGGCTGCGAACTGTGCCTGCCGCCCTGCCCGGTCGACTGCATCGACTGGGTCCCGCGACAGGTCGACGCGTACCTGGGACGTGAGCGCGCAACGCGCTCGCGGCAGCGCTTCGAGTTACGCACAGCCCGCCTGCAACGCCAGAGCGATGAGCGCGAATCGAAACGGCGCGCGCGAACCTCGCCGTTGCGCGACGCGGCGACGATGGACGATCTGCTCGCAAGAGTCCGTGCCCGCGCCGGCAAGCCCTGAGCCGTTGCCGGCCACGCGCTGGCGCAGCGCGGGGACAGTCACATAGGATTCACGGTCCCGCCACCGGCACCGCCCGATGAAGAAATACCCGCCGACCGCCAAAGAGCTGCGCCAATGGATGGACAAGAAGAACCTGTCCAACAAGGACGTGGCCAAGGCGCTGCATCTGTCGGACGGTCGCGTCGTGCGTTTCTGGACACAAAAAGAAGAACCGCGCCAGATCCCGTACCCGAGCTGGTACACGCTGCGCCACAAATTCGGGAAGTAGCCGAACGCACTGGCTCCGCGTCCTTCGGCCCCAGAGGCCAAACCTCACGCAGTTTCCATGTCGGATTTATAGGATCAATCATCCTAAGAAAAAAGTTGACGTCCTGGATATTTATCCCTATCGTAGTTTTGTGACATCAACATGACATGGAGGAGACCGATATGAAAAAGAGCCTGCTAGTGGCCTTGGCCCCGGTGGCATTACTGATGGCCTGCGCCTCGACTTCACAGCCGGTCGCCTCCACAGCGCAGACTGCGGCTGCGCCGACCTACTCCTGGACGGCCAGACAACCGGTGCGACAGACCGCGTTCTTCGTCAAGAACGCCTCCTGTGAAGACACCTCCGGATTCACTGGTTCCGGCAACGTCTATTCGGCGGAGTTCCAGGACTACAAGGACTGCATGAACGCCGAGGGATTCGAACTGGTGGTTTCGCGCTAAACGCGGACCCGCTGGCGGGAAGCAAGGGCCGCGATTCGCGGCCCTTGTTCGTTGGAATACCGCAGGACCGCAGGGTTCATAATGCGCGGACACCCGCTTAGTACCCGCCACGCTTGAACGCCCAGACCCGCCGCGAGATTTTCGCGCGCCTCAAGCAAAACAATCCGGCCCCAACCACGGAGCTGCTCTACACCACGCCGTTCGAGCTGCTGGTGGCCGTCGTGTTGTCGGCTCAGGCCACGGACGTGTCCGTCAACAAAGCCACGGCGCGCCTTTACCCGGTCGCGAATACACCGCAGGCGATCCTGGATCTGGGATTGGAGGGTTTGCGCGAACACATCAAGACCATCGGCCTGTTCAACGCCAAGGCCAAGAACGTCATGGCGCTATGTCGAATCCTGGTGGACCAATATGATGGCGAAGTGCCGCGCTCACGCGAGGCCCTGGAAGCCTTGCCCGGCGTCGGCCGCAAGACCGCCAATGTGGTGCTGAACACCGCTTACGGCGAACATACGATCGCCGTGGATACGCATATCTTCCGCTTGGCCAACCGCATCAAGCTGGCGCCTGGAAAAACCGTGCGCGAGGTCGAGGATCGGCTGATGCGGGTCACCCCCAGAGAATATCTGCGCGATGCGCACCACTGGCTGATCCTGCACGGTCGCTACATCTGCAAGGCACGCGTGCCGGAATGCTGGCGCTGCCCGATCGAGGACCTGTGCCCCTACCGGCCGAAAACGCCCGACCCTGAGGAGCAAGCCGCAATATCCCGCCGCGGTCGCCGCATCGGGCCGGGCTGAGCCACGAGCTACGACTCCGGAGCGGTCGGGAACTCGAACTCGACGCGGTTACGGCCACGATCCTTGGCGGCATATAGATTGTTATCCGCCATCGCGATCAGATCTTCGGCCTCCGTCAGCTCGTCCGGCAACATCGAGGCCACGCCGAGGCTGACCGTGACGATACCGTTGATGCCGCCGGCCGCATGGTCGATTCGCATGGATTCGACCGCACGCCTCACCATCTGCGCGATATCCGCCGCGTCGGCCAGGTCGGTGCGGCCGAGCACGATCGCGAACTCTTCCCCGCCGTAGCGCGCCACCAGATCGAGTGGGCGCTTGGCCAGACTGCGCATGGCATGCGCGACCTGACGCAGACAGTCATCGCCGGCCTGATGTCCCAGATGATCGTTGTACGACTTGAAGCAGTCGATATCGATCAGGATCAGCGATACCGGCACGTGCTCGCGCAAGGACAGGCGCCATACCAGCGCCAGAAACTCGTCGAACGCGCGACGATTGGCGACCCCGGTCAGCGCGTCTTCCGTGGCCACGCGCTGCAATGCCGAATTGGCCCGCTCCAGCTGCGAGGTACGGCTCTGCAGATCCGCGGTGCGCTTGCTGATGATCGCGTCGCGCTCGTCGATCACATGCTCCATGCGGCGGCGCAGCAGGTTGGCTTCTTCCAGCGATTCGCGCAGCTGCCCATAGGACACGTCAAGGCGCCGCAGCAAGGCATTGAATTCGCCGAACAATGTGCGGATTTCCCGCGGGGCATCGTCCGGCACATTGAGTTGGTGCTGGCCACCTTCCAGATTCAGGTCCGCGAGATCACGCGCCAAGCCCGCGAGCGGTTTGGTGACTCGATGCGCCACCGCCTGCGCCACCAGCCAGGACACCATGGACGCCAGCAACAACAGGCAAGCCGCCACCGCGTATTCACCCCATTCACGCAGTTCCACGGTCTGCACGTAGCGCCGACCGGAGACGACGAAGCCATTGGACAGCGTACGATCGGCCAGCAACACGGATTCGGGCACCGCGCTTGTCGCGACATGCGCGCTCAGAGCCACCTCGTGGCCGGCGGCATCCAGCAGCCGAAGGTCCATATCCTGACCACCAATTTCTCGCCCCAGAGCAATCAAAGGTGCCAGCGAGAATTCCAGATAGACCGCTCCCGAATAGACGTTCGCCGCGTCGCGAATCGGCACCGCGACGGCGAGTTGCGCATCGCCGCTAGCCGGCTGGCGCAGCGTCGAAAATCGTGCCGGCGACTGCTTTGACAGCTCCGGAAGATCGGACGAAGGCCTTGCGCCGTACGGCGATGCGCCAACGATCGCACCCTCTGCGTCCGTGATCGCCATGCTCAGCACCATTTCGCGCTGACTGACGATCAGCTCAGGCAAAGACCGGCTCACACCGGGATTCGGCCCGGAATAGAGACGCACCGCCTCGGCCACCGAACTGGCGATGGCGATATTGGAGTCGAGATAGGCATCCACTTCCCGCGCGACACCACCGACGATGCGTTGCAGATCGGCCACGTCGTCCTGCTCTGCGCGGTCGATGAACAGGAAGCTGAGCATCAGACCAGCAATCACCATGGGGATCAGCGCCGCCAAGGCAACCCAGTTTCCCACGAACATGTAAAACGCCTTGCCGCCAAGATCCGCCGGCGGCGACGCTTGATCCCCTGACATCGCAACAAAGCTCCTGACCCAAAAAACGAAGCTCGCCGCCGCCCCCCTGGACAGCGCCGAAAACACGCGTTCGTTCTATTTGCGGGCGCGCATCGCCTCTTACGGGCCGATATCTGTACGCGCGAGTCCTGCGTGACCGGCAGAGCCTCAAGGAATTCGGAAATTCTGACTGTAGGCCCGACAACTCACCGAGCGGCTGTCATACAGACAAACGGCCCGGTTCAGCGCATCGAAGGTCGCACCGACGCCATGAGCATACGGGAACCTGCCGAAAAGCGATCAAAAGTCGTAATCGGGATTCGATTTGTCGAAGTCCAGGTCCGTCAGACCTGCGTCGAGCATGATCATCGAGAAGCGCGAGTCTTCCATCAGCGTACCGTCCGGCGACCACAAGCGCAGCCCGACCGGCAGCCCGCTTTCCGTCTCGACGCACAGCTCGCGCGCACCCACTTCAAAACGGCGCGGCACCTCGGCGCCACCGTCGAAACGCAGGCAGGTAGCCTCGGCTTCGTTGATGGTCCGAACCGAGGTCTGCGGGCTCAAGCCGCGTTCGCGTACATCGTCGACCATCCGTGACAAACCGAACAGACCGATCTCGTCCGGCGAGCGGAAACCCAGGCCGCGCGCCGAGGATTCCTTCTTCGGGTCCATGGTGATGGTGACCATGCCCAGGAATCCCCCTTCGTGAACCTGGATCTTGCCGTCGTACTTGTCGCTGCAGTACAGCATCTCGCGGCCCTTGTGCGGCTTCTCGATCCAGCGCATGTAGACGCAAGCAGGTTCGCGGCGATGCTTGACCAGCACGGTGGCCGGCTCCATGTCGTCCGATGGATCGTCATGGCGCTGATCGCGGTCCATGTGCAGCGTGTAATCGTCCACATCCGCCGCGATCTCGGCCAGGCGCTTGAGCGGTGCGAGCGGATCGGCAGACGCCTGCGCGTGCGCGGCAAAACTGGTGCAGGCGAACAGCAGCACGAACATCGGCGGGGCCCAGCCGGACTGACGGTTGATCAGAACATTCATAACTGAGAGTGAAGCACGCATGAGGCGCCTCCGCATCGGCCGATCTGTAAGCACGTGTTTCGTAAACCGCGCAGCGACCGATCGGTTGACCGCGCTACTCGAATTCGATGTGCTCGCCGTGCACGCGGCGCACCACGAAGCCGCCCTCGCCCAGATCGCGAATCACCTGTTCCGCGTGCGCGCCGTCCTGCGCTTCGATCAACATCTCCAGCACCGTCAGCTTGGCGCCGTGGCCGGTAGCCAGTCGCTCGTGATGCACCTGCACGATATTGCCGCCGGCGGCGCCGACGCAGCCCGCGACACGCGCCAGAAAGCCGGGACTGTCCTCGATCTCGATCGACAGTGAGACCAGCCGCGACTCGTGCACCAACTGACGCAGCAGCACCGAGGCCAACAGGCGCGGATCGATGTTTCCGCCACACAGGATCAAGCCGAGGCGCCGTCCGGCGAAGCGCGCCGGGTCGGTCAGCAGGGCCGCCAGCCCGCTGGCGCCGGCACCCTCGACCACGACCTTCTCGACATTGGCCAGCATGCCCACGGCCCGTTCGATCGCGGCTTCCTCCACGCGCAGCAGATCGGCGGCGTGATCGCGGATCAAGGGCAGCGTCATCGCGCCCACGTTCTTCACGGCAATGCCTTCGGCGATCGTCGGGCCGCCGCGCGCCAGCGAGGCATCGCCCTGCAGCGCGGCGTAGGCCGAGCAATAACCCGCCGACTCCACGCCGTACATCTCGATCTTAGGATTCACGCCGTGCGCCGCCACGGCATTGCCGGCGAACAGCCCGCCGCCGCCGATCGGAATCAGCATCGCGTCCAGGTCCGGCTGCTCGTCCAGCATTTCCAGAGCGATCGTGCCCTGCCCGGCCATCACCAGAGGATCGTCGTAGGGATGCACCAGGGTGTAGCCGCGCGGCAGCAGCTCGCGTTCCAGATAGGTCCAGGAATCCGCCAGGGTTTCACCTTCCAGCAGCACCTCGCCGCCCAGCTCGCGCGTGTTGCGCACCTTGGTGAACGGCGTGTTGCGTGGCATCACGATCAGGCTTTTGATGCCCAGCCGCGTCGCATGATAGGCCACCGCCTGCGCGTGATTGCCAGCCGACATGCAGACCACGCCCTGCGCGCGCTCGTCCTCGCTGAGGCTGGCGAGCTTGTTGAGCGCACCGCGTTCCTTGAACGCCGCCGTGAACTGGAAGTTCTCGAACTTGAGCCAGACTTCGGCGCCCGTGATCTTCGAGAGCACGCGGGACGGCCGCATCGGTGTGCGCATCACCTGGCCGCTGATTCGCTGCGCCGCCGCCCGCACATCCTCGATCGTGATCGACATGATTCAATCCACTGGAACAGTTGGCGATTATAGGGTGGCGCGGCGCGGCAACCCCGACCAAACAAGCCAATATCCCGCTTTTTCGGAGCCGCGCCGTGACAGCGAACCCCGCGACCGCGATAATTGCGTGTTCCCCCGCACGCCACAGCAGACATATCAGATGGCTCAGTACGTCTACACGATGAACCGGGTCGGCAAGGTCGTCCCGCCCAAGAAGGAAATCCTGCGCGACATCTCGCTGTCCTTCTTCCCCGGCGCCAAGATCGGCGTCCTCGGCTACAACGGCGCCGGCAAGTCCACGCTGCTCAAGATCATGGGCGGCATCGACAAGGACTTTCACGGCGAGGCGCGGCCGATGCCCGGCCTCAAGGTCGGCTATCTGCCGCAGGAGCCGCAGCTGGACCCCGCCAAGGACGTGCGCGGCAACGTCATGGACGGCCTCGGCGAACTCGGTACCGCGCTGGCACGCTTCAATGAAGTCACCAAGGGTTTCGAAGACCCGGATGCGGACTTCGATGCGCTGCTGGCCGAACAGGCCGAACTGCAGGAAATCATCGAGGCCGCCAATGGCTGGGAGCTGGACGTCACGCTCGACAAGTCCGCCGAGGCGTTGAACCTGCCGCCCTGGGACGCGAACATCGAATCGCTGTCCGGCGGTGAACGTCGCCGCGTCGCACTGTGCCGCCTGCTGCTGTCCAAGCCCGACATGCTGCTGCTGGACGAGCCGACCAACCATCTCGACGCCGAATCCGTGGCCTGGCTGGAAAAGTTCCTCAACGACTTTCCCGGCACCATCGTCGCGGTCACGCATGACCGCTACTTCCTCGACAACGTCGCCGGCTGGATTCTGGAACTCGATCGCGGCCACGGCATTCCGTACGAGGGCAATTATTCAACCTGGCTGGAGCAGAAGGAAAAGCGCCTCGCCCAGGAAGAAAAGACCGAGTCCGCACGCCAGAAGGCCATGGCCGAAGAACTCGAGTGGGTGCGCCAGAACCCCAAGGGTCGCCAGTCCAAGTCCAAGGCGCGGCTCAAGGCCTTCGAGGAAATGTCCTCGCAGGATTACCAGAAGCGCGCCGAAACCAGCGAAATCTACATTCCGCCCGGCCCGCGCCTGGGCGATCTGGTGATCGAGGCGACCGACCTCAAGAAGTCCTACGGTGACCGTACGCTCTACGAAGGTCTCAACTTCAGCGTGCCGCGTGGCGGCATCGTCGGCATCATCGGCGCCAACGGCCGCGGCAAGACCACGCTGTTCCGCATGCTCACCGGCGAGGAACAGCCGGACGGCGGCAGCATCAAGCTCGGCGAGACCGTGCAGATCGCCTACGTCAATCAGAGCCGCGATTCGCTGGACGACAAGAAGACCGTGTGGGAGGAACTCAGCGGCGGACAGGACATCCTGCGTGTCAACAACTGGGAAATGCCCTCGCGCGCCTACATCGGCCGCTTCAATTTCAAGGGCGCGGACCAGCAGAAGCGTCTGCAGGACCTCTCCGGCGGCGAACGCAACCGCGCCCACCTGGCCAAGCTGCTGCTGGCCGGCGGCAATGTGCTGCTGCTGGACGAACCGACCAACGATCTGGACGTGGAAACCCTGCGCGCGCTCGAAGACGCGCTGCTCAACTTCCCCGGCTCCGCGATGGTGATCTCACATGACCGCTGGTTCCTGGACCGCATCGCCACCCACATCCTCGCCTTCGAGGACTCCGGCGAGATCGTGTTCCACGAGGGCAACTATCAGGACTACGAAGCGGACTTCCGCCGTCGTCATGGTTCGGAGCCCGGTGTGAACCGTCGTCAGCGCCACAAGAAGATCGGCTGAGAGCGGAGGCGAGCGCATGGAATCGGACCGCACGCTCGCCTACCGCTGGCGCAACGGCACCCTGCAGCCGATCGAGTTTCCGCAGCCGGTGCGGCTCGATCAGCTGCTGGGCATTGATCGCCAGAAAGCGATTCTGGTGGCGAACACGCGCCAGTTCGTCGAAGGCCGCCCGGCCAATCACGCGCTGCTGACCGGATCACGCGGCACCGGCAAGTCCTCGATGGTCAAGGCCCTGCTCAACGAATTCGGCGAACAGGGCCTGCGCCTGATCGAGGTGCCAGGCCATCAGCTCACGGACCTGCCGGACATCGTCGCCCCACTGCGCGAGCGACGTGAGCGCTTCGTGCTGTACGTGGACGACTTCTCGGTGCAGGCCAACGACCCGGCGCTGACCGCGCTCAAGACCGCACTGGACGGCGGCATCGAAGAACCGCCGGACAATGTGCTGATCTACGCCACATCGAACCGACGTCACCTGATGCCGGAATTCCAGAGCGAGAACGACGAATACCGCTGGCGCGGCGACGAACTGCATCCCGGCGAATCGAGCGAGGAGAAAATCTCGCTGTCGGAACGCTTCGGTCTGTGGCTGAGCTTCCAGCCCTTCAGCCAGCAGCAGTATCTGGACGCGGTACACCTGCACCTCGCACGCCTGGGCGTCAATGAACTGGACGAAGACGGCATCAAAGCCGCGCTGCGCTGGGCGCTGGCGCGTGCCTCGCGCTCCGGCCGTGTCGCGCAGCAGTTCGCAAGGGACTGGGCGGGCCGGCGCGGTTAGAGCGGGGCCAAGCGTTCCCGAGCCCGTTCTCGAAACTGTCCGGCGTTGGCGGTTCTTCGCCGATTTGCCTGGGGCGCGCTCGATCCGCTGTTCGGACTGGCCCCTGATCACGCTGTGTCCGTTCACGCTCGGATCCACGCCGCCGGCAACATGGCAATAGCCCGCGCTGACGCGACAGGTCCGCGCCGCTGGTCGGATCATCATCACGATCAACGCAGACCGTCCTAGCATGGTGGGACTTCGGGCTCCGTGAGCGGGTCCGACCTGCCCATGCTCCACCGCGATGGCGTCTGTCCTCATGCGATTTTCGATCCTGCACCCGTTCGTCTTCACCATCTTGTTGTTGCTCGGCGCCTGTGGCGGTGGCGGAGCGGGGTCGGGCGGCGAAGATGATGCAGACGGCGCCGGGGAAACGCCCGCGATCGGCTACTACGCGCAGGGCGCCAAGCTCTACGACCCGGCGGGTGAAGAAGTGCAGCTGCGCGGCATCAACATGTACGGTTTCAATGCCGACATCCTGATTCCCGAATACCTTTGGGAAATGGGCTGGAAGGAACAGATTCAGCAGGTCAAGGATCTGGGCTTCAACGCCGTGCGCCTGCCCTTCGTCCCCAAGACGCTGTATTCCCCGCTCAAGGCCGGCGAGGACCTTCCGACCCACGTCGAACCCACGCTCAATGCGGACCTGATCGGCAAGACGCCGCTGGAAATCATGGATCTGTGGATGGCCGAAGCCGACCGCCAGCAGCTGTACGTGCTGCTGGACTTCCACTCCATCAGCAATGTCTCGCAGTACTTCACCTGGTACTCGGATGATCCGAGCGCATACGGTGAAGGCATGTGGGCCGAAACACACGATGCCCAGCCCTACAGCGAGAACGACTGGATCCGTGATCTGCGCTTCGTGGCCCTGCGCTATTCCGGCCTTGTCCATTTCATCGGCATCGACCTCTACAACGAACCCTATGGCGTCGTCCGTTGGGGCCCGGGCGATCCCTTCGGCTATTCCGAGGAGGCCGACTGGCAGCGCGCCGCCGAACGCGCCGCCGCGGCCGTACTGGACGCCAACCCGCAGCTGTTGATTTTCGTGGAGGGCATACAGGGCAATTTCGACGGCGAGGAAGACAGCAGTATTCCGATGAACCTTGGCGAGAATCTGCAACCTCAGGCCTACCGCCCGCTGGACATCCCGGACGAGAAGCTCGTGCTCTCGCCGCATACCTATGGCCCGGATGCCCTGTACGAATTTCCCAAGGATTCCTTCGATCACCCGGACTTTCCGGACAATCTCGCGGCGGACTGGGAAACCCTGTTCGGCCAGTTTTCAGAGCAGCACCCGGTCATCATTGGAGAATTCGGCGGCTTCTACGGCACCGGTCCCAGCGGGGACCAGGACCGGCAGTGGCACGACGCCCTGGTGGGCTACCTGATCTCCAAGGACATGCGCAGCGCCTTCTACTGGTGCTACACCCCCAACAGTTACAACACCGGCGGCATTCTCGACGACGACCTCAAGGTGCGCGAGGACAAGCTGAAGATGCTGCACCGGCTGTTCGGAATTTAGCCGCCGTTCACGAGCCTTGTGGTCTGATTTCAGCCTGAAAGCGTCGCCCACCCGACCGAAAGCTCGGGCGATGCCATCGGTCCGGACCAACATCCTCATGAACCTGCTTTTCGTGTGCAGTCAGAACCGGCTTCGCAGCCCCACCGCCGAAGCGGTGTTCTCCACCTATCCCGGCATCAAGGCGATCAGTGCCGGCACCAACGCGGACAGCGACGTTCCGGTTTCCGGCGACCTGATCGAATGGGCCGATCTGGTGCTGGTCATGGAAGCAGGGCATCGCAGGAAGATCACCGCGCGCTTCGGCCCGATGCTGCGGCACAAGCCGCTGGCGGTGCTCGGCATCCCCGACCGCTACCAGTTCATGCAGCCGGAGCTGATCGAACTGCTGCGGGTCCGGGTTGCCCGGCTTGTCCCGACTCCGCCATTGCCGGCCGAAGCGGGCTGACCGGCACAAGCGTGCAGCCATGCGAACCCGCACCCGGACTCCACTGAATGTCTTGCTGGCGAGCGGCCTGGCGCTGACTCTCATTGGCTGCACGAAGTCGCCGGAACCACCGGACATGCGAATTCCGGAACGCTTCATCGGTGAATGGAATACCGAGCTTAAGGACTGCGGCACGGGCGACAACGACAGCCGACTGCGCATCGAATCCGAGCGCGTTCGGTTCCATGAAAGCAGCGGCACCGTCCAGACCGCCGCCGTCGAAGCCGACAACACCCTGGCCCTGATCGCCGAATTCAAGGGCGAGGGGCAAACCTGGCTGGGTGAGCACCGCTTCCGCTTGTCCGACGACGGTCAGTCGCTGTCCGAACGAATCGGAGCTCAGGAGCGGGTGCGACGGCGTTGCCCCTAGTGCAGCGATCAGTCCTTGTCGACGAACATCACCGTCGTGGCGCCACCGAACTTCGATGTCACTTCCAACTCGGCCAGCTTCCAGCCGTCTTCATAGAGCGAGGCGAGATTGTGGTCCGTCTTTTCGCCACCGACCGCTTCACATTCGATGGTGTCGGACGGCCCCGGTACGCCCTCGTAGACGCAGACCATGATCTGGGCCGCCGCCGCGACGCTGCCGTACGCGCAGCCCAAGAGCAGTCCCAGTGTCGCCAAGCCTTGTCCCGTCCTTGTCACCTTGCACTCCCTTGATGGTCGAGACCCCAGTGTAGCGGTGCCGTCGGCGTTTGGCGGCAGGTTGACATAGGCACCGCAGCAGCCCGGCATCGACGGCTTGAACCAACGGCAGCGGACACCCTAGGACTCCGGCGTCTCGCTCCGTTCGCGCCGATGTGCATCCAGAGCATCCTGGCTCTGTTGGCGGCGCGTCTCGTCGAGCTGCTTCTGGGCCAGCGTACGTCCGAACCGAGCACGGTTTTCGGTGGCCTGTGCGGCCTTGTCTGTCCGCTGCTTGCGCTTGCGGGCCTGTTTGAGATTGATCACTTTAGGCACAAGGTCACTCCGAACTCCGGCGATGCGCCACAGTCTAGTCTGGATATGGCGGCCCACCATGACAGCTTGCGTGAGCCGCAGAACCCGAGCGCACCCGATGCTGGAAACCATCGACCGCGACGGCCGGGTGACCGGATGATGGACGCGTCTGGGCGGCGAGCGTCGATTCACGCACCTACCGGCCGTACCGGTCACTGCTCCCGCTGGGCGCGCCGGACCGAGATCAGGGGCTATTGACGATCTGGCGACTCAGCTCAGGTCGTAGCGGAATTCCTTCTTGAATCGCGCGCGGAAACTCTCCGGCGTGAAACGATGGTTTTGCGTGCCGGGGCGTTCGATCTTCATCGCGCCCAGCAAGGAGGCAATGCGGCCGGTGGTCTCCCAGTCCTTGCCGTGGAGCAATCCGTACAGCAGGCCGGCGCGGTAGGCATCGCCACAGCCGGTGGGGTCGGCCAGCGACTCGGCCTTGGCGCACGGCACTTCGATGAGCTTGCCCTTGTTGTAGATCATTGAACCTTTGCCGCCGCGGGTCACGATCAGGGTGTCCACGCGCTGCGCCATTTCCGCAAGGCTGAGCCCGGTGCGCGACATGAACATCTCGGCTTCGTAGTCGTTGACGGCGCAATAGCTCGCCAGTTCCAGGAAGTGTGTCAGCTCCTCGGAATCGAACAGTGGCATGCCCTGCCCGGGATCGAACAGGAATGGGACACCGGCATCGGCAAACTGCTGCGCGTGCAGCAACATGCCTTCGCGCCCGTCCGGCGACACCGTGCCGAGCTTCACACCCTCGGTCGACAGGCTCTGCGCGTGCGAATCGGACATCGCGCCGGGGTGAAACGCCCAGATCTGGTTGTCATCGAGATCGGTCACGACATGGCCGTGCGCCGTCAGCGTGCCCGGCATTTCCTTGACGAATTCACGCGGCACGCCGTGCTTGTCCATCCACTCGGCGTAGTTGGCGAAATCCTCGCCGACCGTGGCGACCGGTGTACCCACACCCCCAAGCAGCTGCAGGTTGTAGGCGATATTGCCGGCGCAGCCGCCGAACTCGCGACGCATCTGCGGAACCAGGAACGACACATTGAGCATGTGCACCTTGTCCGGAAGAATTTCGTTCTTGAAATGGCCCGGATAGACCATGATCGTGTCATAGGCGACGGAGCCGCAGATCAGTACCGACATCGTTTCCCCTTCCTTTCTGTCCGTTGTGCCATCGGCGCCAGCTCTACCAGCCGTCGCTGCGTGAATTGAAGATTCGCCCCGATCAGGCGGCCGGCTGCCAGCGCAGGTCGAGTTGGCGTGCGGCGCGCACGTCATCCAGGCGCCGCACCGGCATCGTATACGGCGCACCCTTGAGCTTGGTGATATCGGTCTTGGCCTCGTCCCAGATCGCAACCATGGCATCGACGAAGGCGTCCAGCGATTCCTTGTCCTCGCTCTCGGTCGGCTCGATCAGCAGGCATTCCGGCACCAGCAGCGGGAAGTAGATCGTGGGTGCATGGAATCCGTAGTCGAGCAGGCGCTTGGCGACATCGGTGGCGGTGAGGTCGAGCGCCTGCTTCTGCTTCTTGAGCGTGATGATGAATTCGTGCGAGGCGCGGCGCGTCGGAAACGCGAGGTCGAAGCCCTGCTCGCGCAGCCTTGCCTGCATGTAGTTGGCATTGAGCGCCGCGAATTCGGCCACGCGGTGCATGCCCTCGCGCCCCAACAGGCGCGCATAGATGTAGGCGCGCAACAGCACGCCGGCATTGCCCATGAACGCCGACAGACGGCCAATCGACTGCGGCAGGTCATTCTCGTCGAGCCAGCGATAGCGCCCATCATCGGACTGGCCGACGACAGGAATCGGCATGAACGGCAGCAGACGCTTGGACACGCCGACCGCCCCGGCGCCCGGCCCGCCGCCACCGTGCGGCGTGGAGAAGGTCTTGTGCAGGTTCATGTGGATCACGTCGAAACCCATGTCGCCGGGCCGCACCTTGCCGAGAATCGCGTTGAGGTTGGCGCCGTCGTAGTACAGAAGTCCACCGGCTTCATGCACGAGTTTGGCGATCTCCTTGATGCGGCGCTCGAACACGCCCAGCGTCGACGGATTGGTCAGCATGATGCCGGCCGTCTGCGGACCCACGGCGGCCTTCAGTGCGTCAAAGTCCACGTCGCCATCGTCGGTGGTCGGAATCTCGCGCACCTTGAGGCCGAGCATCGTCGCCGTCGCCGGATTGGTGCCGTGCGCGGCATCCGGCACCAGAATTTCGGTGCGCGCGGTATCGCCGCGTGAGCGGTGATAGGCACGGATCATCGCCACCCCGGCGAACTCGCCCTGGGCGCCGGCCATCGGCGTCAGCGAGACGCCGGCCATGCCGGTCACATCCTTGAGGATTTCCTGAAGATCGTACATGCAGCTCAGAAAGCCCTGCGAATGCGCGACCGGCGCCAGCGGATGCCGGTGCAGAAACTCCGGCAGCATCGCCAGGGTGTTACAGGCGCGCGGGTTGTACTTCATCGTGCACGAACCCAGCGGATAGAAATGGGTGTCGATGCTGAAGTTGAGCTGCGACAGGCGCGTGTAGTGGCGCACCGCCTGCAACTCGGAAACCTCCGGCAAAGCGGGCGGCTTGCAGCGCCGCAGCGCTTCGGGGATGCCGGAGACGTCCACCGCCGCCTGCGGCCGCTGCGCGTAGGCACCGCGGCCAGGACGGGAGACTTCGAAGATCAGCTTTTCGCTCATGGGTTTTCTTGGAAGCTGCGGGCTCAGGCCAGGGCGGCCAGGGCGGCGTCGTAGTCCGGCTCGCTGCCAATTTCGGACACCAGTTCGGAATAGATGACCTTGTTGGCGACATCCAGCACGATCACCGCACGCGCAGTGAGTCCGGCCATCGGCCCGGTTTCGATCAGCAGGCCGTAGTCCTTGGCGAACTGACGGCCACGCATCAGCGACAGCATGGTGACATTGGCGATGCCCTCCGCACCGCAGAAACGTTTCTGCGCAAACGGCAGATCAGCGGAGACGCACAGCACGGCAGCACCGTCGATCACCGCAGCGCGCTCGTTGAACTTGCGCACGGACATCGCGCAGGTCGGCGTATCGATCGACGGGAAGATGTTCAGCAGCTTCTTCTTGCCGGCAAAGTCATGCAGCGTCACATCGGCCAGATCGAGACCGACCAAGCGCAGTCCGGGCGCGTCGCTGCCCACTGGCAGCATCTCGCCGAAGACCTGAATCTCCTGGCCTCTAAGGGTTACGGCACTCATCGTCTGTACTCCTTGTAAACGGTACAAATGTTCATTGAAGGGTCGCCGACAGCGCGTCGGCGTACTGCTTGATGTCCTGCTCCGTCTTGGTTTCGGTGGCGCAGATCAGCAGCGCGTTGCCCAATTCCGGATAGTGCCGGCTCAGGTCGAAACCGCCGACGATGCCCAGATTCGCGAGCTTCTCCAACACCGGCGCCACCGGCTGGTTCAGGCGAATCACGCATTCGTGGAAACCGGCCGGCGCGAACACCGCCTCGACACCGTCGATTGCACACAAGGCCTGACGCAGGGCCTGAAGATTGGCGGTGCTGGCGGACGCAGTACGGGCCAGGCCTTCCGGACCGGTGATCGCCATGTAGATCGTGGCCGCCGTGACCAGCAGGCCCTGATTGGTACAGATGTTGGACGTGGCCTTGGAGCGGCGGATGTGCTGTTCGCGCGCCTGCAAGGTCAGCGTGAAGCCGGGCTTGCCGTCCAGATCCACGGTGCGGCCGACGATACGTCCCGGCATCTGGCGCACGAAGGCCTGTTTGCTGCACATGAAACCGAAGTACGGCCCACCGGACGAAAGCGGCGCACCCAGTGGCTGGCCTTCACCGACCACGATGTCGGCACCGGTCTCGCCCCACTCGCCGGGCGGCTTGAGCAGCGCCAGCGAGGTCGGGTTCACCACCGCCACCACCAGCGCGCCCTGGGCATGCGCCCAATCGGTGATCGCGTCCACGTCTTCGTACTGCCCGAAGAAGTTGGGCTGGGCGATGACCACGGCCGTGATATCCGTGCCTTCGTGCGCCTTCAGCGCGCTCAGATCCAGCGCGCCCGTCTCGGCCTGGTAAGCAACGAGGACCTGTTCGACGTTCTGCGCATGCGTGATCGCGTAGGCCGTTTCGCGGTAGTACGGATGCACACTGGCGGGCATCAGCACGCGCCCGGAGCGGCTCTTGCCATTGGCGCGCATGGCCATCAACAAGCCCTCGCCCAGCGCCGAGGCACCGTCGTAGAGCGAGGCATTCGAGACGTCCATGCCGGTCAGCGCCGTCATCATCGACTGGAACTCGTAGAGCACCTGCAGCGTGCCCTGGCTGGCCTCGGCCTGGTACGGGGTGTACGCCGAATAGAACTCGCCGCGCGTGGTGATCTCCCACACGGCTGCCGGGATATGGTGCTCATAGGCACCGGCGCCGACGAAGTTCAGCGGCGCGCCGTCGATCGCCGCTCGGCCATGCATCAGGCGTGCGACGGCCATTTCCGGCAGCGACGGCGGCACCTGTGTCAGCCCAACGGCCTTGAGCTCCGCTGGAATCTCGTCGAACAAGGCATCCAGACTGCTGGCGCCAATCGCGCCGAGCATGCTCTTGATGTCGTCCTCGGTGTGGGGGATGAAGGGCATCGGATTTCAGCTACCAGATTGATGTCTCGCGCAAAGACGCGGAGACGCAAATTGTTTCTCTCTCATCTTGGTGACTTTGCGCGAGCAATCGCGTTTAGTCGTCCGACAGCACGTGCTCGTAGCCATCCGCATCCAGCAGATCGTCGATCTGATCGATGTTGTCGGGCTTGAGCTTGTACATCCAGCCTTCGCCGTACGGATCCTGATTGAGGAGTTCCGGGGCGTCAGCGAGGTTTTCATTGATCTCCAGCACTTCGCCGGAGATCGGCGCGTAGACGTCCGAGGCGGCCTTGACCGATTCGACGACACCGCAAGCTTCTTCGGCCGACAGCACACGGCCGACATCCGGCAGCTCCACGAACACCAAATCGCCCAAGGCTTCCTGCGCATGGTCGGTGATGCCGATCAGCACGCTGCCATCGTCCAGCGGTTTGACCCACTCGTGCGATGCGACGTACCGCAGATCCTCTGGAATATTGCTCATCTCACCAACTCCTCTTGAATGTCGATTGGGGGTTCAGGTGCAGCGGGTCATGGAGCCACCGCCACCCGGCAGTGCGCAGACGCCTGCGAATTGCATGCCGAAACAGCCGGCGCTCAAAGTTGCGACTGCCCGTGGCGCACGAAGTTCGGCTTGACCACACGCAGCGGATGCCATTGGCCACGGATTTCGACCTCGCAGTCACCCTCGGCGTCGCGCGGTACGCGCGCCAGACCGATCGATAGCTTGAGGCTGGGCGCGAAACCGCCGGAGCTGAGTTCGCCGGTGGCGCCGTTGCCGAAGCGCACTGTCATGTGCCCGCGCAACACGCCGCGTCCTTCCAGCACGACGCCGATCATCTTGTGCGGCGCCTTGCCGCGCAGCGGTTCGATCGCAGCGCGGCCGATGAAGTCGCGGTCCGCAGGCTCCCAGGCGACGGTCCAGGAGAGACCGCATTCCAGGGGATTGACCGATTCGTCCATGTCCTGCCCGTAGAGGTTCATGCCGGCTTCGAGCCGCAGGGTGTCGCGCGCGCCGAGTCCGCAGGGACGCACGCCGGACACCGCCAGCGCCTCCCAGACTTCGACCAGCAAGTCGTGCGGCAGGATCAGTTCGTAACCGTCTTCGCCGGTGTAGCCGGTGCGGGCCACGAACCAGCTTTCATCCCAGGCGGCCTGGAACGGCTTGAGTTCGGCGACCGATCCCAGCAAGGCTTCGGGCATCAGCCGATCCGCCTTGGCGCGTGCGTTCGGGCCCTGCACGGCCAGAATACCCAGGTCCTGCCGATGTCGGACCTCGACATCGAACGCGGCCGCATGGCTGCGAATCCAGGCCAGGTCCTTGTCGGTGGTGCCGGCGTTGACCACGAGACGGAAGCGGTCCTCGCCCAGGAAATAGCAGATCAGGTCATCGAGAATGCCGCCATCTTCTCGCAGCAGACAGCTGTACAAGGCCTTGCCGATCACTTGCAGCTTGGCGACGTCATTGGCCAGCAGCTGACGCAGAAATTCCCGGGTGCGGGGTCCGTGCAGGTCCACGGCGGACATGTGGGCCACATCGAACATTCCGGCATCGGCGCGCACGGCGTGATGTTCTTCGAGTTGGGAACCGTAGTGAATCGGCATGTCCCAGCCGGCGAAGTCGACGAGCTTGGCGCCGAGGGCCTGATGCTGGGCATGCAGTGCGGTGGTCTTGAGCATGAAGGTTCCGTCGGGGCAGCAGTGGGCGAAAACGAGCAATGTCTCGCCGCCCCTCTGTCCGGGAACCTGAGAGTTCAGGCGACGAGCCGTCACCTTACCCCTTCGGTGGACCTGTTCGGTCGCTCTCCAGAGTCGATCACCAGCCCGCGACGCAACCTCCCCCCATACATCGCGGATCGGAAAGTGTCTGGTCCTTTTGCCTGAGCGATTCCGGGCGGATTTGCGCCTTCGGCGCCGCGGCGCGGCCTCGGCCGGTTCGCGGTCTCTCCCAAACACCTTTGATCGACCGGCATGGTAACCGGTCTGGCACGCGCCCGAAAGCGAGAGCGGCGTCACAAAACCGCGCAAAAACCGGCGGGGACTCCCCCAAGCAAGGGATTTCGTTCGCCCGGAACGGCGCGCACAATCTGCCGCCACGAGATTTGCGTATCGCGGCCGTCTGCCGACAAACGTGGGGATGAAGCCCGCACCGCAGTCGTACGCACGCGGAGCAGGCAAAGCTCCGGCATCCGGCACCTGGGGAGACAACGAGACAATGTCAGTACACCCGTTCGCAGCGAGCCGCGTGCTCGCCGCGCTGATTCTGCTTTCACCGGTCATCAGCCTCGCGCAGCAGACGCCACCCACGCCGGGCAGCGTGACCGATACGCTCAAGCCCGCCCCCAGAATCGAGCCGCTACCACCCGCCGCAGTGGACACGCCAGCACCGCAACCCCGCGCCGAAGTGCCGGCCGGGGGCCGCGAGATCACCGTGGAACGCTTTGTCTTCGAAGGCAATACCGCCTACGACGACGCCACGCTGGACACCCTGATCGCCGACTACCGTGCGCGGCCGGTAACGCTCTACGACCTCTACGAAGCGGCTGATCGCATCGCCGCGCACTACATCGGCCAGGGCTACACGCTGACCACGGTGGCGATTCCGGCACAGCGCGTGGATCGCGGTGAGGTGGTGTTCGAAGTCATCGAGGGCCGGGTCGGCCGCGTCCGCGCCGAAGGCACCACGCGCTATCAGGAAGCCCATCTGCGTCACTATCTGGACGAGGTCCATCCCGGCGAGCTGTATCGCACCGAGGATCTGGAGCGGGGGCTGCGCCAACTCAATGAGCTGCCGGGCCTGTCCGCGCGCGCCGTGGTCGAGCCGGGTCAGGCCTACGGCAGCAGCGACATCGTGCTGCGTGCCGAGGAAACGCCGGTTCGCGGCGGCGTCTTCGTCGACAACCATGGACGCGACAGCATCGGCGAATACCGCGCCACCGTGAACCTGGAGCTCAACAACCCGACCCGCACCGAAGATCAGTTGCGCCTGCTCTACCTGCAGTCCGAGGATGCACTGCTGCGCTACGGCTTCGTCGAATATTCCGTTCCGCTCAACTTTCGCGGGCCGCGCCTGGCAGTGTCCTACGGCCAATCCGACTTCGAAGTGGGCAACGGTCCGTTCGAAGGCTTGGTCGAAGGCACCAACCGCGACGGCCGCGTAGCCCTGAACTGGCCGCTGATCATCGCGCGCAACGAGCGCCTGGTGCTGTCACCGGCGGTGCGCCGCACGGTGGCCGACACCGACCAGTTCGGCCTGGTGGAACGCGGTACGCGCATCACCCTGCTGGACCTCGGCGCGACCTACAGCCGCGCGTTCACGAATCGCTCGGTGATCCAGCTCAGCGGCAATCTTTCGAGCAATTTCGGCTCGCAGTCGCGTGAGGATCTGAGCGCACCGGACAGCGTCGGTACCGAACAGAAGCTGCGCGCCGAAGTGGACCTGCAGCAACTGAGTCCGCTTTGGCGGGAAATCTTCGTCTATACGAGGGTGGCCGCGGTGTGGTCACCGGATCCACTGGTCGACACCGAGCAGTTTTCGCTGGGCGGGCCCAACAGCGTACGGGGTTACCCGGCGGCGGAAGTGCGCGGCGACCGCGGCTATTTCGCAACGCTGGGCCTGAACCAGCGCTTCGGCTTCGGCCCGGTGACGCTGGACGGTCGTGTCTTCGTCGACGCCGGCAGCGTCTATGTGGTCGACGCGCCGGACGGCACGGATTCGAAGGTCTCGATCGCCAGCGTCGGCATCGGTGGCGATCTGAGCCTGCCGGCCGGCTTCGGGCTGCGCCTGGATCTGGCTTTCCCATTTGGTGACCGCCGCGACGAGATCAGCGACGGACACGACGACGGCCGTCTCTACGGCACCGTCTCCTATCGCTTCTGAGGTCCACGCCATGGATTCAGCAAATTTCCCGCGTCTGTCCCTGACCCCGATCGCGCGCGCGCTGCGCCAGCGCGGCGCCTGGCTCGGCGCCGCCAGTCTGGCCGTTCCCTCGCTGGCGATGGCGGGCCCGAGCGGCGGCCAGGTGGTCGGCGGGCATGCCGAGATCAACGCACCCAACGGCACCACCACCACGATCGACCAGTCCACGCATTCGGCCGTGATCAACTGGCAGACCTTCTCGATCGGCGGTGAGGAGTACGTGGTCTTCAACCAGCCGTCCTCGTCGTCGGTGGCATTGAACCGGGTGCTCGGCGGCGCGCCGTCCGAAATCTTCGGACACCTGCTGGCCAACGGCCGCGTATTCCTGGTCAATCCGTCCGGCGTGCTGTTCGCGCCGGGCGCACATCTGGACGTGGGCGGCCTGGTGGCCACCACGATGAACATCAGCGACGAGGATTTCATGGCCGGCCGCTACGTCTTCACCGAAGGCGGCGACGGCGAGGTGGTCAATGCCGGCTCGATTCACGCGGGCGACAATGGCTTCGTGGTGCTGGCCGGCGACCATGTACGCAATGCCGGCCTGATCCAGGCCCGGCTCGGCGAAGTGGTGCTGGCCTCCGGCAGCGCGATGACGCTGGACCTGAGCGGTGACGGCCTGGTCGGCTTTTCGGTCGACGCGGCGACGGTCTCGGAGCTGGCCGGCGTGGAGAACCTCGGCCGCATCACCGCCGACGGCGGCAGCGTACTGATGAGCGCCGCCGTAGCACGGGGCCTGCTGGGCACCGTGGTCAACAATGAGGGACTGGTTCGCGCACAATCGATCGAAGAAGGCGCCGACGGTTCGATCCTGCTGTCGGCCAGCGGCGGCAACATTTCGCAGTCCGGCACCCTGGACGCCTCGGCGGCCGGCAGCGGTAACGCCGGCAGCATTCACCTGCTGACAGATGGAGACATCGAGCTGGCAGCCGGTTCACGCACCGTCGCGCGCGGTGGCACCAACGGCACGGGCGGCGAAATCCGCACGATCGCCGACGGCGATCTCTACAGCGCCGGCACCGCGCGGGTGGACGTGCGCGGTGGCACCTCCGGCGGCCTGGTCGAACTGTCCGGTCATCGCGGCATCACCATACGCGGCAGCCAGCAGATCGGCCCAGGTGGCCGGCTGCTGATCGATCCCAGCGAAATCAGCATCGGCGCCAGCAGCGGCCAGGGCTGCGAATTCGACTACTGCTATGAACTGCTCGAAGACGTGCTGGTCCAGGGCGCGGACGTGGACCTGGTCGCGCAGGACCTGATTTCGTTCTACGCCACGGCCGACGGCCACTTCGACGGCCGCAACGGACAAGGCACCGGCGGCAATCTGCTGATCGGCATCGGCAGTGTGGACGGCATCTACTATCGCGGTGATGCGGGAGACATCCAGGTCGCTGACGGTTCCCTCAACGCCTTCCTGATGGATGGCGGCATTTCGATCTATGCCGGTGAGAGCAGCGGTTCGATCAGCGGCTTCGGCGAGCTCAGCGGTGCCGGCATCGAATTGGCGGCAGGCAGCGACATCGAGGTCGGCGCGCTGAATTCAAGCTCGGGGTCGGTCGATATCTACGCGGGCGGCAACATCATCGCGGGCGATATCGCCTCCCGATCCGAATTCACGGACGATTCGGGCGTTTCGTCCGCCTATGTCAATGTCAGCGCCGGCGGCACCGTGGAAACCGGAAACGTCGAGGCCCAAGCGCTCAACGGCTTTGCCGGCAACGTCGCCGGCATCGCCCTTTACGCGGGCGACTCGATCACGGCGGGCGACATCAGCGCACAGGGCGAGTCGTCCGCCGACGTGCTGCCGTTCGGACTGGTCGACCTCAATTCCCGGAACGGCGGCGTCGCCGTCGGTGCTGTGGACAGCGCGGGTTCTGTCGGCGTGGTCAGCGCGGAGGCATTCACCGCGAGTTCGATCACGGCCTACGACGATGTCGCCGTCGAAGCCGAGGGCATCAGTATCGCCGGCGCGGTGATGGCCGCGGTCGCGCCGAATCTGAACACGCTCGGCGAATACGACTACGGCAATGGTCTGTATCTCAATGCCGAGGGCGGCGACCTCAGCGTCGGCAATCTGAGTCTCGGCGAATTCTCCTCCGACTCCAGCAGCAGCATCAGTCTTCTGGCCGGTGGCGACGTCCTCACCGGCGACATCGACGGCCTGACGCACAACCTCTCGCTCTACGCCGAAAACGGCAGCGTGCAGACCGGTGCCATCGGGGCCGACAGTGCTTCGATTCTCGCCGGCACCGGTCTGAGCAGCGGCAACATTCAGGTCATCGGCAGCGACGGAGAAACCGGATTGTCCCTGGAAGCCGCCAGTGGCGATATCACGATCGGCGACATCGACTCCGGAACCGGCATCTCGCTGTATGCACAGAACGGCAGTATCGACGGTGGCGACATCGCCGTGATGACGAGCGCCGATCAATCCTACGCTTACGCGGCTGTATCACTGTACGCATTGAACGACATCGCCACGGGATCGATCAGCACCACCATCGCCGGTGCCAACGAATACGGCAGTGCCGACATTTCCCTGTACGCCCAGACGGGGTCGATCGCCACCGGCGCGCTGAGTTCGCAAGGCGGGCCCAACGATTACACCAGCGTCTATCTCAGCGCCGCGACGAACGCCGCCACCGGCGACATCACCAGCGACGGCTACGCCACCGTGTACGCCGGCAGCGGCATTGTCACCGGCATGGTCGCGGCGCAGGGTTCGATCTACATGGACACCACGTCCGGCGATCTGACGACGGGCGACCTGAGCGTCAGCGACGACGATTCCTCCCAGGGCTATGGCCGCTCCGAGCTCAGCCTGTACGCCAGCGAGGGATCGATCGCGGTCGGAGACATCACGGTCGTCGGCAGTGGCCCGGCCTACGTCGGCGCCTTCGCCGGCGGCGGCCTGAGCACCGGAAACATCTCCGTTCACGCCGGCCCGAACGGCGGTGGCGGTTACACGTCGGACGCCAGCTTCAGTGCGTCCGCCGAGTCGGCGGACGAGCCCGGTGGCAACGGGTATGAGGAGTACTACGCCGATGGCGCACAGGTCTATCTGAGTGCGGCGGACGCCGTGATCGTGAACGGGAGCCTCTCGCTCAGTGCCGAGGCGGTCACCGATGAGTTCGTCGGCGACAGCTACGCCTACAGCAGCCTTGAAGGCCGCGCCACCGCGCAGATTGAAGCCAGCGCCGTGACCATCGCCGGCGACACCTCGATCACGGGTTTCGGCGACAGCGGGCTGTACATCGGCAGCGTCGGCGACGTCAGCACCGGCGACATCGCCATCGACGCGCGCGCCGCAGCGTACTCGGAGTCCGGTGACGGCTACAGCAGCGAAGAGCAGTACGGGCTGGCCTATCTGCAGATATCGGGCGGCGACAGCTCGCAGATCGCGCTCGGCGGCATATCACTGGTGGGCCCCGAGTCCGGCGTTGCCATTGTCGGCGGGCGTATCGACATCGATGGTGATTTCCATGCAAGCGCCCGTGCCGCTGGCAGCGAGGACAGCGCCTGGGAACGCATCATCGAGGACGGCACAAGCCTGGTGGATTCCACGTTCTCCGGAGTGGGCGTACGCCTGACCGCGCTGAGCGACGGCATTTCCGTGGCCGGCGATCTCGGACTCGACGGCCCCACCGCCGGCATCACGCTGGCCAGCACCGGCGACATCAGCATCGGCGGCGGGCTCAGCGTCATCGCCAGCGGCTACACGGTGGCCGGCGACGCCACATTGCTGCTCGACGAAGACGGGCTCGCCGGCAGTCCGGTATCACCGCTGCTGCTGCCGCCACTGATGTTCGAAGGTTATACCGAGTGGGGCGGATCGGGCGTCCTGATCGGCGGCACGACCCTTGAAAACGGCGTCGTCGAAAGCACGGATTTCGCGGGAAATGTCGGCATAGGCGGCGACCTGCTGGTCACCGGCCAGGGCATCGCGCTGACCCAGGTGCAGGCCAGGGGACTCAGCGTCGGCGGCACCACCACCACCGAAGCGACGCTCGGCAGCCTGGCGGGCAGCTGGCTCGAAACCCGCACCATCGATGACTCGGACTATCAGGTCACGCGGACCGTGAGTGGCAGCGACGGTGACGGTCCCGCGCACTACGCCACCTCCGGAATCTACATCGGCCTGCTGGATGGCAATGCCGCGCTCGGCGATGTCTCGGCCAGCGGCGGCAATGCCTACATCCAATTCGATGGCGGCAGTCACTGGAGCGTCGGCGACATCACCGTGGCCGGCGGCGTCGGCGAGCTCATCAGCGAATACAGGGACACCGCACATTTCGTGGCGTTCGACGAGACCGCGCCGACGATCGCCGATACTGAAACCCGCCTGATCGGCGGTCTCAACAGCTTTGCCGTCGGCGACGAGGCTGGTGGTCCGCCGCTCAGCTTCGAATCCGGCGACATCTCGGTCAGCGGCAGTGGCCAGGCCGCGCTGGTGGTCATGTCGGGCAGCGCCACCACCGGGGCGCTGTCGGTCAACGCAGTGAACGGTCTGGTCGAAACTAATGACCCGACCGTGTTCGCGGAACCGATTTCCCTGGTCATCGGTGATGCCAGCCTGCAGGTCGATACCGACAGCGCCCTGTCCTCCGGCGCCATTACCGTCGATGCGCAAGGCAGCGTCCATCTCGGCGGCAGCATCGACAGCAGCGGCAACGTGAGCATCAGCAGCGCAGGCCGGGTCGACGATTCGATTCCGATCCAGTACCTGCCGGTCTCACCGCTGGGCAACGGCGCCAATATCCAGATCTATGGCGGTGGTGCTGCGGCGCCGCGCTCGAACATCGCGTTGCGGCCCTTGAGCATCGACGCCGACGGCGCGGTGATGATGCAGTTCTCCGAAGACAGTACGCTGGCCGCGCTGGAACTCAGTGGCGCGTCCGTCGACCTCAATGGTCACGGTGCGGCGCTGGATGTCAGCGCCGATACCATGCTGACAGCCAATGCCCGGCTTGATCTCGGCAACACCGCCCTGGCCGCGGACAGCATTTCGCTGACGGGCGAGCTGGACCTGTCACAGGCCAGCCTGTCGACCACACGGCTCGCGTTGCATGAGATCGTCGGTGATCTCAGCTACGGCGACTTCGAAGGCGGGCTGCTGAGCCTGATGGCCGACAACGGCAGCGTCACGGCCGGCAGCATCGCCGCGGACGCGCTGACGGTCGCGGCGGGGAGCAACATCTCGCTCGGCGACCTGATGATCGGCGAAAGCCTGGCGCTGACGGCCGGCGATGCCGCCGGCGTGCAGATCACCATCGGCGACATCGACTACGACGGTCCGCTGAGCTTCGAATACAGCGACACCAGCGTGTCGCTCGGCGACGTGAACACGCAGTCGCTGAATCTGGCACTGACCGAGGGCGACGCGAGCTTCGGCGACGTCGACGCCGACAGCGTCGATGTTTCCGCGGCCGGTATCAGCAGTCTCGGCAGCACTATCAGCGCCGAACAGATCATCATGAGTGCCGGCGGCGCGCTCGCGCTCGATGGCAGCCAGTTGACGGCCGGCAGCATTGATCTCAGCGGTGACAGCCTCGGCCTCGGGGAAACCTCGCTGGCGACGACCGATCTCGCGCTGCGTCAGTTCAGCGGCGATCTCGCCTTCGGCGATTTCGAAGGCGTCGCCCTGTCGCTGACGGCCGACGGCGGCAGCATCAGCGCCGGCAATATCGACGCAGATATGCTGGCGGTGGACGCCGCCAACAACCTCACCCTGGGCGCGCTGTCCATCACCGAAGCGCTCAGCCTGACGGCCGGCGACACCGCCGGCACGCAGGTCCAGATCGGCGACATCGCGTACGGCGGGGCACTCGACTTCAGTTACGCCAATGCCGATGTCACGCTCGGCGACGTCTCCGCGCAGGCACTGAGGATCGCACTGAGCGGTGGAGACGCCCGCTTCGGCAGCGTCGTTGCCGACACGCTCGAAGTCTCGGCGCTGAACATCCTCAGCGAAAATTCGAGTCTCGCCGCGGAAACGGTCGACCTGTTCGCAAGCAACGAACTGAGCCTCGATACGGTCAGCATCAACGCCGGCAGCGCCGCGCTGCGCGCTGGCAACACGCTGAGCCTCAGCAACAGTTCGATCACGGCCGATCAGCTCGAACTGAGGTCGGATGAAGCGGACGTCTCACTGGCCAGCAGCTCGCTGAACGCCGACAGCGTGGCGATCCGCGCCGGTGGCGATGTCGTCGCCAGCGGCACCGACACCACGATCGATGCCGGCGGCCTAGGCGTGATCGCCGGTAGCCGCATCGAATTCGCAGAGGCGCAACTCACGGTCGGCAGCGGTGATGCTCCGTTCGCCGGCGACAGCGCACTGATCGCGCAACTGCCGGCCGCGCTGCGTCCGACGTCGCTGAACCCCAATGCCTCGTTCACGGCGGGTGACGGCATCCGCCTCGGCGCGCTGAGCATGGCCGGCGACCACCTCTACCTGCACACCAACTCGGTGCGCTTCTCCGGCAGCATCAGCGCCCCGACCGACCTGTTCGTGCAGTTCCGACCCTACGACGATGCGCTGTCGCTGGGCATCGAAAACCTCGCCTCGACCACGCAGGACATCAATTTCACGGTCGACCAGCACGTCACCGTATTCCCGGGTACGACCCTGGCTTTTGGCGGCAGCACCTACGCCGGCAACATCGTGATCGGCGATGCCGAGGCACTCGATCTGGCAGGCCACGACAGCAACTTCGTGTTTCTGACCTCGGGCACGATTTCCGGAAGTTCCCAGAAAATCCCGACCAACGGCCAGGTCGTGGTCCTCGGCGGCACCGTGCTCGACGTGCCGGAACAGGAGCCTGAGCCGGAGCCGGAACAGGCGCTCGACAACACGGTTCCGCCGGCCCCCGAAGGCGACTCGCTGCCGGGCGAAAGCGGTGTACTCGTCAGCGTGGCCGACACCGATGATGACGACGACCTGATCGACGAAACCTCCGGTGGCGAAGACACGGAGTGCGAATGATGTCGGGCTCAAAGGGAAACACCATGACCTTGCTACGCCGTATGCTGTGCGCCGCTGTGCTGATTTTCGCGGCCCTGCCGCAACTCGCCGCAGCCGCGGATGCCGGTAGCGTGACGATGCTGGTGGGCCGTGGCACGGCCCTGTCTCCGGACGGAAACGTGCGCGCCTTGCAGAAGGGCGACCCGGTGTTCACCGGGGAACTCGTCAATACCGGCACCAACAGCTTCCTCAATCTCAAGTTCAGCGACGGCGGTCTGGTCACGCTGCGGCCGAACAGCCGCTTCGAGATCAGCGACTACCGCTACGACGGTGGCGGCGCAGCGAACGCGCCGGCCACTCCGGCTGCGGCGACGAGCGCCACACCGCCGCAGGCCAGCACCGGCCGTGCCTTTTTCCGCCTGCTCAAGGGCGGGTTTCGCGCCGTCACCGGCCTGATCGGCAAAAGCGACCGCAACGACTACGCAGCGGTAACGCCTGTTGCCACCATCGGCATTCGCGGCACCGACTACCTCGCCGTGCTGTGTGATCTGGCCTGCCAGGCCGATCCGGTGGTCCGCGGCGACCTTCCGGAAGGCGCCAGTGCGGCTGGCGCCTCGATCTTCGGCGTCATCGAGGGTCGCATTCTGCTGACGACGCCGCAGGGCGACACCCAGGAACTCGGCGCCGATGAATACGCAATCGTCCTCGCCGACGGCCGCATCGTGCTGCTGAGCCAGCAACCGCGTTTCCTGCGCGTGGACCCGATTCCGAATCCGGAAAGCTGCGTCGAGTGAGATTACCGAGCCCACCGGGCTACGGGGAAGTCGTCACGCTGGACCGCCAGGCGCATGCCGGCCTGGGTCTGGTCCCGGCCACCGACCATCTCTGGACCTCGGCGCTGACGGCGGCCGCCATCGGTCTGGTCGAATTCTCGCGCGCAGCGCTCGACTACCCGCTGGCCTTCGTGCGTCGCGGCGAGCGCTACGATGCCGTGGCCGTGCTGGGCCTGCGCGCCGGTGAAAACCTGTTCGTGGACGCATCGGGACACTGGCGTCCGGGCGCCTACGTCCCGGCGGGCATCCGGCTGCATCCGTTGTGCCTGGCCGAGATCGCCACCGGCGATTCTGACGCGGCGCCGCGAACGCTGGTGGCCGTGCAGGCGGATCGCCTCAGCGCCACCGCCCCGCCGCTGTTCGACACCACGGGCCAGCCGACAGCGCACTGGGCGTCCTGGGAGAAATTGCTCGACGCGGCGGAACAGTCGCGCCGTGTCACCCAAGCCTGGAGCGAAGCCTTGCGCGCGCTCGATCTGCTGGTGCCGTTCGACGCACTGGCACGGCCGCGTTCCGGCGAGCCGATGCGGGTCTCGGGCCTGCACCGCATCGACGAAAACCGGTTGAACCGACTGCCGCCCGAAACCCTGCATGACTGGCAGACACGGCACTGGCTGCGCGCCGCACACGCGCACCTGATCTCGCTGGAGAACTTCGCGCGACTGATGGACGCAGCTTCGACAGGCACGGCACGAGCCTGAGGCACCGGCTTGCCGGGTTGGCGAAACGACTAAAGTCTGCCTCCCCACCTGGATTCCTCCGCCCCGTCAACGTGCCCAAGCCGCACTACCTGCTCCGCCCACTCGCGCCCGCGCTGATGTTGCTGTGGCTGGCGCCGGCCATGGCATCGCCGGTCTGGGAGCAGGCCACCTGGGTGGCCTCGCTCGGCGCCAGTTCCGATGTCGTGCTGCGCGGCTTGTCGCAGACCAACGGCCACGGCGCCGTCCAGGGCGGAGTCGGCCTGCGTCATGTCAGCGGCGTGTACGGCAATCTCGGCGCTTCCAGCACCGATACCCGCGAGCTGCGGCCCGACCCGGGCAATCGCTCGGCGATCGCGCTCGATCTGCTGGCCGGCTATGGCCAGAGTTTTGCCCGCGACTGGCGCTGGGATGTCGATGTGGCGATGTATCGCTATCACGACGACGTGCGCAACATGAACTACAACCACCACGAATTCGGCGCAGCACTGGAGTACCGCTCGCGCCTGCGCGCCGCCGCCAGCGGGTCGCCCAAGGCCACGGACCATGGCGTTGATGGCCTCGCCTCCACCGGCCCGATGTGGAACACCGAGCTTGCCGCCGAATGGCCGCTGCGGCATGGCGTCTCACTGAGCGGTGGAATCGGCTACAACGACCTGGACCAGGTCGCCGAGGTCGACTTCTTCTTCGGCAGCATCGGCGCCAACTGGCGCTGGCGGCGCCTCAACCTGTCGCTGGCCTGGTTCACGACCGACAGCAACGCGCGCGAACGCTATACCGACGGCCGCGCCGACGACCGTCTGGTGCTCAGCACGGTTCTCATTTTCGGAGGGCGATGAACCCATGGCGAGGATCGGGGAACTTACCCAATGAACCCTCTCCTGTCGGCCCCGGCATGTCCCTGACGATGCGCAGCTTTCGCACACAAGAACCGCCCGGCCGCCCGCAGGACGCCGCGCCTGCTGACCTGGAGCTGCTGCGCGGCGTGGCGCGCCACGACCGGGCCGCGTTCGAGCAGCTGTACACCCGCTATCATCTGCGTCTGACGCGCTTCCTGATGCGGCTCACCGACAACTACGGCACCGTCGAGGAAGTCGTCAATGACACGATGTTCGTGGTCTGGCAGAAAGCGGCCACGTTCCGCGAAGGCTCGGCGGTCTCCACCTGGATCATCGGTATCGCCTATCGGCGCGCCCTGAAAACCCTCAAGCGCGGGAATGCGGCCCGCCACAACGAACTGTCCGAGGACGAGTTGCCGGCGCTCGAAGGCGATCTCGGCGAGGAACTGAGCCGCGAACAGCGCGACTGGCTGCTGGCCGGCTTCGTGCAACTGTCGCTGGAACACCGCATGGCGCTGCTGCTGACGTACTACATGGGCCATTCCTGCGAAGACATCGCGGCGATCGCGGACTGTCCGGTGAATACTGTGAAAACGCGTCTGTTCCACGCGCGGGCACGCCTGCGTGCACTGCTTCCGGAGCTGGCCGATCCAGTCCGCAGCGCCGCCCCGACGGAGCCGTCGCGATGACACGCAGCCACCACACCCAGCAGGCCGCGCACGCCGAGGCCCAGCAGGCGCTGCCCTGGTACCTCAACGGCACGCTGCCGCCGGAACAGACCCTGCGCGTTGAGGCGCATCTGCGCGAATGCGCCGAATGCCGCTCGCAACTGCCGGCCGAACGGCGCATTGCCGAGGCCCTGAAGCAGGCTCCAGTGGTGGACTATTCACCGAGCGCCTCGCTGGCGGCGATGATGAAGCGCATCGACAACAGCGCACCGTCCGCCGCCACCCGCCGCGCGGCACGAAGCCCATACAGGGCGACACGCTGGTGGGGGCCGCTGGCCGTCGCCGCGTCGCTGGCCGCACTGAGCGTGGCGTTATGGACCCAGCTGGAAATGAGCAAGCCCGACGCCGCGCCGCAGGATGGCTATCGCACGCTCAGCGCTGCGCCGGTGCATGCCGCACCGCGTCTACAGGTCGTGTTCTACGACGAAATCACGTCCGCCGCCCTGCGCGAAACCCTGGATTCGGTGCACGCACACATCGTCAGCGGCCCCTCGGCCGGCGGCCTGTTCGTGATCGAACTCGATCGTGTGGACGGCGAAGCCGTCTCGACGAGCGAACTGAACGCGGCCCTGGTGCAGCTGCGCGAAGACCCCGCCGTACGCTTCGCCGCGGCGGCACCGGCTCACACACCCTGATGCATCGCCGCCGCCCGCAATCCGGTCTGCGCGCACTGCTGCTGGCGGCGCTGCTGGTGCTGGGCGGCTGCGCGAGCAGCGCACCACGATCGAACGACTCAGACACGATCATCGCCCCCGAACGCATGATCGTGGTCACGCTGCGCAATCCCGTATCCACCGGCCTGCGTGGCGCCGGATCGACCTGGCGCGGCTGGGACTGGAGCGGCGACTATCGGGTGGCCCCCGGCGCCGCGGCGCTGGTCGACGCACTGCAGCGCGACTATCCGCTGAGCCAGATGGATGCCTGGACGATCCATGTGCTCGGTGTGCACTGCCTGATGTTCTCGGTGACCGATGACACGCCGCTGCCGGAGATGCTGGCTCGCTTGCACGCCGACAGGCGCGTGGAGTCGGCGCAGCCTCTGCAGACCTTCAGCACCACCAGCGCCGGCACTTTCCCGGATGATCCCTACCGTTCGATGCAGCATGGCCTCAACGCCATGAACATCGACGCGGCGCATCGTCTCGCCACCGGCAAAGGCGTGATCGTGACGATCATCGACACCGGTGCGGACATCCATCACGACGACCTCGCCGACCGCATCAAACGCCACCAGGATCTCTCCGGCCGACGCGGCGAAGCCTTCGACCGTGATCGCCACGGCACCGCCATCGCCGGCGTCATCGGCGCCAATGCCGGCAATGACACCGGTATCGAGGGCGTGGCGCCCGAAGCCGAACTGATCACGCTCAAGGCCTGCTGGCCGCTGCACGCGGATTCCGACGCGGCCGAATGCAACAGCTTCACCCTGGCGCGCGCGCTGGGCCTGGCGATCGACCTGAACAGCGACATCGTCAACCTGAGCCTGTCCGGCCCGGCCGATCCGCTGTTGGCGCGGTTGGTCGCGGTGGCGGTGGAACGCGGCATTCTGGTGATCGGGGCAATGTCGGCCGACGACGCGAACAGCCCGGATACGCTGCGGTTTCCCGCGTCCCTGGCCGGCGTGATCGCGGTGCGCAGTTCCACGCCGGAACTGGCGCTGGACGGAATGATCGCGGCACCGGGTGACAACATCCTCACCACCGTGCCCGGCAACGACTACCAGTTCCAGTCCGGCAGCTCGCTCGCCACCGCGTCGATCAGCGGCGTCGCCGCGCTGTTGCTGCAACAACGCCCCGATCTCAGCCCGGCGCAGCTCGAATCGCTGCTGCGCGGTGCGATGCGGGCGACGCCGGTGGGTGATGCCGTCACCGTCAGCGTCGATGCCTGTGCCGCGCTGAATGCACTGATGCGTAGCGCCGCCTGCGGCTCGCTCGCCACCTCGCAGGCCGAGTAGCGCCGGCTGCCGCCTGGCGGCATTTCACCGTTCCCGAACTTTTTCGGCCGCCGATGAACCTGGCGCGCCGCAACGGGAACCTACTCAACGAACCCGGATCCCCGTCACCTGCTGCGCGGCCCGCGCACCAACAGACCGGAGGGTCGGGTCGAGCCCAACGCACAGGAGTGGATGCATGAACAATTCAGACAATCGGCAAGCCCCGCGCAAGCGGCCTTTCGGACCGCAACAGCTTGGCCTGGCGACACTCGCCAGTGCCGGGTTGCTGCTCGCCGCCTGCGACAACAACGACAACAGCTACGGGGACGACGGCATGAATCCGCCGACCCTGAACGCGGCCAGCTTCTATCGCGCCAACAACGGCACCGACAACGCCGGCACCGTGGACACGCTGGACGAATACGCCATGGCCGGCGCCCGGTTCACCACCGGCGCCAATGAAGGCCTGGAACTGGATGTCTCCGGCAATCTGGTCCAGGCCGCCGACGGCACCAGCATCGGCCTGCGCACGGTCTGCACGATCGCCGCGCGTGCCGACGGCGCCAGCTTCGACGCCGGCATCGACACCGAAATCAGCGGCGCCGCCACCGGCCTGGTCAATCCCAAGGGCATCGCGATCGCGCACGCCGCGGGCTATGTCTTCGCCGCCAACTTCAACGCCATGCAGATCAGCGTGTTCGGCACCACCGCCGCAGGCAACGTGCCGCCGGTGGCCGTCACCGCGCTGCCCGGCAATGCCTGGGACCTCGTGTATGACGAAGCCTCCGACCGTCTGTTCGTGGCGATGACCAATGGCACCGTCGGCGTATTCGACGGCTATGTCGCCGGTGGCTTTGCCGGCCCGGCCGACCGCACCATCACCCCGTCCGACATGGCGGGCGCCAAGATTTCCGTGAACATCCACGGCATCGCCTACGACGCCGCCATGGACCGTCTGGTGCTGTCCGACGTGGGTGATGCGGCCGTCGCCACCGACGGCCAGCTGTTCGTGATCGCCGATGCCAGCACCGCCGACGGCGCCGTGGAACCCAGCCGGACCATCGCCGGTCCGGAAAGCCTGCTCGGCAATCCGGTCGACGTCGTGCTCTCCGGCACCGAGCTGCGCGTCGCCGAAAAGTCCAATGACCTGGTCTTGATCTACGCCGACATCTTCAGCGGCATGAGCGGCGACATCGCGGCCGACTACGCCGTGGCCAGCGTCAAGCCCGAATCTCTGGTGGAGGGCATTGCGGCCAGCAGCGCCGCGGACATCAGCGACCGTACCGATGCGACCGCACCGACCGCGATTGCCGCCAACAGCAACCCGGCTGTTGCCGGTCCGACCAGCGGACTCATCATCCGCATCTCGGGCGACCTGCTGACCACGCCGACCAGCTTCGATACCGGCCTGAGCCTGGAAAGCACCAGCTTCGATCTGGCCGGCAACGCCTACACCAGCTACGACGGCGGCATCCTCGTGGGCAACCGCGTCGCCACCTCGCGTGACGGTGAACCCGTCAGCAACTCACGTGACCGTTTCATCACCGGCGCCACCACCACGCTCGCCTCGCCCAAGGGCATCGATGTGGCCAGTGCGCTCGGCCTGGTGTTCGTCGCCGAGAACAGCGCCGGCAACCCCGGTGTGCTGATCTTCTCGGCCTGCGCCTCCGGCGATGTCGCCCCGCTGCTCACGCTCGCCAATGGCGGCGGTGTTTCGCCCTGGGACGTGGACTACGACGCGGACAGCGACCGTGCCTTCGTCGCTCTGACCAACGGCACCGTGGCCGTGTATGACGACGTTTCCACGCTGATCGGAACCGGCACCGTGATGGAAGATCGCATCATCACCCCGAGCAACGGCGGCGCGGCGATGGCGGCCCCGACCAACCTGCACGGGATCGACTTCGATCCGGCCAGCGGGTCGCTGATCGTCAGCGACGTCGGCAGTGCGGCGGTCACCGACGACGGCAAGATCTACGTATTGCCGGACGCTGGCATGGCCAGTGGCAACGTCGACGTGTCCCGGGTGATCGCCGGTGCGGCCACACTGCTCGGCAATCCGGTGGACATCATGTTCGACGGTACCGACCTGTACGTGGCCGAGAAGTCCAACGCCGCGATCCTGCGATTTGACGACCTGCTCAGCAGCGCCGGCGGCAATGTCGCCCCGAGCGAGTCGACCGGCTTCGTGGCACCGGAATCGGTGGCCCTGATTCCGGCCTACCTGTCGCAGTCACCGGGCGAGTAAGGCCTCAGCCTTTCGAGCATCGGAACTCAGGCCGGGGCCGCGCAAGCGGTCCCGGCTTTTTCGTGCCCGGCCGGCCGGCCGTACCTCGCGTGGATTCCGGATCAAGCCTGTGGCTAGTCCGGAATGACGACTGCTGGCTGATGAGGGCTGGCTCCAACGGCGCCGCGACAGCGCTTCGACCCCTGAACCGGACGCCGCGCCGCATTGCCGTATGGCCTAATCACCGGACGACATCGCCACCATGTCCATCCACATGGCCTCCCAGACATGTCCATCCGGATCGGCCAGATTCCGGTTGTACATGAAGCCGAGATCCTGGAGCGGATTGATGTCGGCCGTTCCAGCATTTTCGGCAGCCGCCTGGTTCATGGCGTCCACCGCTTCGCGACTGTCGCAGGATACGGCCAGCATCACTTCGCTGGCGCTTGCGGGCGGGATCGGGCGATCGGTGAAAGTGCGCCACTTCTCATGGGTGAGCAGCATCACGTTGATCGTCTCGCTCCAGACCATGCAGGCCGCGGTATCGTCCGTAAATTGCGGATTGTTCGCGAAGCCGATCGCCTTGTAGAAGCTCATCGACACGGCGAGGTCCTTCACGGGCAGGTTCACGAAGATCAGTCGGGGCATTGTTCATTGACTCCTGGGCATGGATGGAGCACAGACTTGTGTGCGGTCATCGACTGGTCGAACGGTCGGTTCCGATTTCGACAGCCTCGGAGAAATTGTCCATCCACGGCAAGACCACCCGGATTCCTGATTCAGCGCAGCGGTTCGCCCTCCGCGGCCGGCAGCACGAACGAGAATACGGCGCCGCCGCCATCACGGTCCGAATACCAGATGTGGCCGTTCATGCGTTCGATCTCTTCCTTGGAAATCGCGAGGCCGAGTCCGCTGGAATGCTGCACGGTGTCGCTGCCGTCGCCGCGGCTGTAACGCTTGAACAACTGGGGCCGCCGCTCAGCGGGCACGCCAGGACCACGGTCGGACACCGAAACTACGGTCATGCCGGAGCGCCCCACGGCACAGCGCACGTCGATGGCCGTGTCTTCCGGCGCGTAGCGCAGGGCATTCGACAGCAGGTTGTCGATGACGTGGCGTACCGCGGTCGGGTTGCCGATGACTTCCGGATCGTCCTCCACCGCCAGGCCGATCCGCATGTTCTTGCGCTGCGCGTTCAGTTCGAGATCGCGCACCGAGGCTTTCAGCACCGCACCGAAACGCATCGGCGCCAGTTCCACCGAGCGTTGTTCCTGGGAATTGGCCCAGCGGCCGAGATAGTTGTCGATGAAACTCAAGCAGCGGTCGACGCTGCCCCGGATGTTGCGCACGCCCTCTTCGAGTTCAGGGCCTCCGCGCTCCACCATGTCCAGCGCGAACAGTATGCCGGCCAGCGGGTTCTTGAGATCGTGGGCGACGATCTGCGTCAGGTCGGCACGCTCCTGCGCCAACAGCGCCAGGTGATCGCGCGCACGCTTGAGTTCCAGGTGGGTGCGTACACGCGCCAATAGTTCCTCGGCGACGAAAGGCTTGGTCACATAGTCCACGGCGCCCTTGCGGAACGCCTCGACCAAAGTCTCGCGTTCGTGCGCGGCGGTCAGGAAAATCACCGGCACATCGGCCGTGCGCGGGTCTTCGCGCAGGCGCGCGCAGACTTCGAAACCGTCCATGCGCGGCATGCGCATGTCCAGCAGCACCAGACTGGGCAGGCGTTTGGCGCTGCGTTCCAGCGCCTGCTCGCCGGACAGCGCCGGCATCACGTCGTAACCATCCCGCGCCAGCAGCGCGGCGACCGCCTGCACATTGGCGGGCTGGTCATCCACTACCAAGATCAAGGTCGTGTCCGCGTTCTTCATTGGCAGTGTCGAATGTCTCCCGACGTCTTGGTTCGAAAAATTCAGGCTTCGATCAAGCGCGCGGCCTGATCGAGCCGCTGCACCATGTCAGCGCAGCGGCTCAGGGCGGATTCAAGCGTGACGATGTCAAATATATCAACCGCTCGGCGAATTTCATCCGCCAGCAGGCTCAGTTCACGAAACGCCGGCGTCGGCGGCAAGGCGGCGATCGACTTCAGAACCTGTCGCACCTCGTCAGTCGACATGGTGCCACGCGCACCCGCCAGGGCCGCGTGAATCGCCGCGGCGTGCTCACTCCAGGCGCGCGCGTCGTCGTCGTCGATGTCGGCGACGGCCTCCGCGGCATCGCCGCTCCGGCTGCCGGCATCGATCGCCCCGTCCAGCAGACGCGCCAGCTCCTGCCCAAGACTGTTGCGGGACACCGGTTTTCGCAGATAGCCGTCAAACAGTTCGCGCAGCCGTCCTTCCTCACCGAGCAGGCTCGAGGCCGTCAGCGCAATGACCTTGGTCGCGTCCAGCTCCGGCAGCCTGCGAATCTGGCGCAGGGCCTCCACGCCGTCCATGCCGGGCATGCGGATGTCCATCAGGATCACGTCCGGGCGTTCGCTCAGGGCACGCTCGATTCCCTCCGGGCCGCTACCGGCGGTGCGGACCTGATGGTGGGTTTCGGCGAGCCAGGCCTCGATCAGGCTGCGATTGAGCGCCACGTCGTCCACCGCCAGCACGCTCATCGGCGGCAGGCTGTCGAGCACCCGTTCGTCGGCCGACAACACGTCGACGCCGTCTGCCGTCGCGGGCTCGGCCACCGGCAGCTCCGGCAGGACCACGACGAAGCGGGAGCCGATCCCCGGCGTGGAATCGACCTCGATACGGCCGCCCATCAGCGTCACCAGGTGGCGCACGATCGAAAGTCCCAGACCGGTCCCGCTGGCGCGGGCGCTGTCGAGTTGGGTGAACGGGTCGAAGACGCTGTCGATTCGTTCCGGCGGAATGCCCACGCCACTGTCGATCACCTCGATGCGCAGCTCCACGGTGCTGCCCTCGATTCCGTCTGGCTGGCTGGCCACCGCGCGCACCGTGACCGATCCGGTATCGGTGTAGCGGATCGCGTTTCCGATCAGGTTGATCAGAATCTGGCGCATGCGCAGCGGGTCCAGCAACACCGCCTCGGGCAGATCGGGATCAGCCTCGATCACCAGACGCAGTCCCTTGTCGCTGGCCATGCGCGAGAACAGGGTTTCGCAGGTGCGCAGAATCTCCACGGGGCTCGTGGCCTGCAACACCAGTGGCAGTTTGCCGGCTTCGATCTTGCTGATGTCGAGAATGTCGTTGATCAGCCCCAGCAGCACCTGACCGCTCTGGGTGATGGCCTCGGCATAGGCTCGCTCACGCTCGCCGGTCACGGTATCCCCCAGCAACTGCGCAAAGCCGAAGATGGCATTCATCGGCGTGCGGATTTCGTGGCTCATATTGGCAAGGAAGATGCTCTTTTCCTGGCTCTCCGCGCTCGCCCGATCCGCCCGCCGCCCTTCCTTGCGCGCGCGCAGATAGGCGGCCGTGTAACGCCGCGTGAGTACTGCGCTGAGCAAGGCACTGAGCATCGCCAGCAGGATCAGGCTGGCCATCAACAGATTGCTGCGATAGACCATGCGACCGATCTGCTCCTGGATACGCGCACCCTTGCGTTCCACCGCATCGCGCAACGAACCGAGGTCGGCGCGCACGGCGTCCATCAGGTAGCGGCCGACGTCACTGCGTATCGCCTCCAGCGCCGCCTCGCGCCCCTGGGTGCGCTCGGCCTCGAAGGTTCGCTCGATCTCCAGGCCGCGATCGGCGACGCTGGCCTGCAGGCGCAGAAAAGCGGACATCAGTTCCGGCGCGTCGGCCTGGACCTCGACTTCGATCTTCTTGACGATGATCGGCAACTGGCGGCGCGCCTGCGCATAAGGCTCCAGATAGTCGTCGTCCCCGGTCAGGAAATAGCCGCGCTGGCCGGTTTCCATGTCGGTCAGCATGTTGCTGAACTGGTTGAGATCGGCGATCAAACGATTGGTGCGAACCACGCCGTCGCGCCGTGCGCTGACATTGGCGTTCTGGAAATAGGCGGCGACGCCGACCCCTGCCAGCAGCACCGCGCCGGCTACAGCGAGTAGCTGCAGCCGAACCCAGTGCTTCGGCTGCAGATCCATCATTGCGCCAGCAGTTCGTCGACCAGCGACGTGGCGCCGTAGACGGTCTTCATGGCTTCGATCAGGCTTGCGCTGTGCACGCCGATCGCCCGATTGCTGCGCTCGTCATACCAATAGGCGCCGCCCAGCGAATGAATGTTGCCATCGAACACCAAACCCACGACCTCGGCGCTGCGATTGATGATCGGGCTGCCGGAATTGCCGCCGATGATGTCCAGGCTCGCCACGAAATTCAGCGGCGTTTCCAAGCTCAGCTGCGGCTTGGCATCGAGCCAGGACGGCGGCAGCAGGTACGGCTCGAAACCGGTGGCGCGCGCGTACAGGCCGGCGATGTCCGTGAACGGCGCCACCGGCTCGCCGTTTTCGTCCCAGCCGGCGACCTCGCCGTAGCTCAGGCGCAGCGTCAACGTGGCATCCGGATAGGTATCCGTACCGCGCTGAGCGAAGCGTGCCTGTGCGATCAGCGCCTGGTTCTTGTCGACCACCGCTTCGACCTCGCTTTCATAGCGGGCCCGCAGTTCACGCGCCAGCGGATCGATCGCGCGCACCAGCTGGATCATCGGGTCCTTGGACTGGGCCACGGCGGTGGCGCCGCCTTTCCACAAGGCCCGGCGAACCTCGATGTCACCGAGCGTGGTGCCGTCGATGATGCGCGCCGCCAAGGCCTGTGGCGATTCCTTGCCGAGCACCAGTTTCACGAAGGGATCATCCGCGCCGAGCTTTTCGCGCAGTTTCTCCAGCGAAAAGCCCAGTTTGAGCTTTTCGTACTGCGGATAGATCGGCGTCTTGGCGAACAACAACTGCTCCAGGCGCGGCAAACCGGCTTCGTTGAATTCGCCAAGGCGCTCGGAATCCGGCTTGCCGAGTTCCTCGGCGCCGCGCACGAGCGTGCGCGCGGTCCGGAAATAGTCGCTCATGAAGCCGCGCGCCCCCTCGATGTAGTTGTAGCGCGTCGCGATTTTTCGATAGGTCTGCTGGGCGCGGGCGATCGCATCCCAGGCCTTGCCGTAGCTCGCCTGTCGCTGCGGATCGGCACGGACGAACTCGCGCAGTTCGGCTTCCTGGCGACGCTTGAGGTCGAATACGGCGGGATTCAACAACGCCTGGAGCTTGCCTTCACCGGATTTGAAACGGTTCTCCGCGAACAACAGGTCGGCCTGGACGATTCGCGCCTGCTCCTCGCCTTCGTCCTCGTAGCGGCTGAGCAGACCGCGCAGTTCAGCCAGATAGAGCAGATAGGAAATCAGGCTCGCGTCGCGTTGGGTTTCGAGCTGGGCAACGGTCATCAGACGTTGCGTGGAACCGGGATGGCCGGTCACCATGACCAGTTCACCCGGCTGCGCGCCTTCAGGCTTGATCGGCAGAAACTGCTCGACCTTGGCCGGCTTGCCGTCGCGGTAGGCACGCAGCAGCGCCATGTCCAGGTTGTAGCGCGGAAAATTGAAGTTGTCGGGGTCACCGCCGAAGAAGGCCGTGGCGTATTCCGGAGCGAACGCCAGACGAACATCTTGAAAGCGCGTGTACTGATAAAGCTGCTCGACGCCACCGCGATACAGCTCGACCACGTCACAGCGACGGGTGGCGCCCTCGGAGCCCACACATTCGCTCTCGATGCTGGAGCGCGCCGCGGTCTTGGCATCCGCATAGGCCTGGCCACTGAGCCCTTGGGTCGCCTTGGCGATACGCTCGGTGACGTCGGTGATTCTTTCGAGCCGGTTGAGTTCGATGTTCGGACAGGTCCTTTCCTGTTCGGGCGTGTCGGCTACCAGGCCGCTGGACATCAAGTCCGCATCGGCCGAGGACAGTTGCGAAACACAGCGCGCGACACAGTGATAATTGGTCAGCACCAGCCCGTTCGGAGATACGAACGAACCGGAGCAGCCGCCGGCCAGCCGTACCGAGGATTTCATTACCTGGTCGACGAAGGACGCATCCGGCGCAAATCCGTAGCGTTGCTGCATTGCGGCCTTCGGCAGCTGATCCAGCGTCCACATCCCCTCGGCCGCGGACGCGATCGGCATGGCGGCCGGCAGTGCGGCCAGTGTGATCAGGAACAGGCACAGTGGCTTCAGCAATCGCATTCGAAGGCAATCTCGTACAGACAAGGGAACGGGACGGTCGATGGAACGGTGATCGGGGCGCAGATGCGTTGAGGATGGACCGATGATAAAGCAAAGCCTTGCAAACAAAGACTGCGCGACGAAAAAGCAGCAGCATGGCGTTCGCGCCATGTGGAGCCTGGCTTGCCTGCTTGCACTGATCCCCCTGGTCTCGGTTCACCTCGCCTATGCGGTTTCGATCGCACAAGGCACGGCGCCGGCCTGCGTTCCCTATTGGCAGGGCTGCACGTCCATCAGTGCCGCCGTCAGAAACGGCTGGGCCAATCACCTGTTCAAGCTGAGCATGTTGCCGTATACAAGCTTGCTGTTCGGTTACTGGTGGCTGTGCGCTGCCTGGTCGCGGCAACTGGTGCCGGCACGCCGGCGGCGGCGCTACGCGATGCTGGCCTGCGGCACGGTGGGCGCTGTCTTTCTGGCCCTGTATATCGAATTTCTCGGCGTGGAGGGTGATACCTATCGTTGGCTGCGGCGCTACGGGATCAATCTGTATTTCTCCGGAACGGTACTGGCGCAGATGCTGCTGGCCAGCCTGCTCGTCGGCGAACCGCGGGTCTCGAACCACATCCAGCGTGGCTGGTTGATACTCTGCGGTCTGCTGCTGGGCCTGGGTCTGGCGAGCCTGCCGTTGCAGTTCGTCGTGGACGACCGGCACCGCCTGCTCAACGCGATCGAATGGCTGTACGCGCTGCTGATGGTGACGGCCTATCCGCTGACCGGATACGCTTGGCGTGCAACCGGCTTCAGTCTGCGGCCAGAGGTCCGATGAGCCGGGGCGAACCGCCACACCTTCCCAGCGGGCAACATTCCGGATAGGTTCATCGGCACACGCTATACCGGGCTCGCCCTGCGGTAGCCGAGCGGGGTTGCAAGGCGATCTGACGCGAACCATGGCCGAAAAGAACGACTACGAAGACAGGCTGGGCCGGCTGCGACAGGCGCTGGACAGCGGTGCCATGAACGCGGTGCAGCGCTCGCTGCACGCACTGAGTCCCGCCGAAATCGGACGGCTGCTCGAATCCTTGCCGCCATCGCCGCGCGAAGTGCTGTGGGGTGTGATCGATCCGGAAGACCGCGGCGAAGTACTGCTGCACCTCGGCGACGAAGTGCGCGAAGGCCTGATGCGGACGATGGACGTCGGCCAGATCGTCGCCGCCGCCGAAGACCTGGACATCGACGACCTCGCCGACTTCGTCGAGGACCTCCCGGAAACCGTCACGCAGCAGATCCTGCAGTCGATGGACACCCGCGACCGCGCGCGCCTCGAACAGGTCATGGGCTACGAGCCGGACACCGCCGGCGGCCTGATGAACACCGACACGGTGACGGTGCGTCCGGACGTGTCGCTGGAGGTGGTGGCGCGCTACCTGCACCTGCGCGGTGAACTGCCGGACTCCACTGATTGCCTGTACGTGGTGGACCGCTACGGTCACTACCTCGGCGCACTGTCTCTGGACCGGATATTGACGCTGGATGCCGGCCGCCAGGTCCGCGACGTAATGGAACGTGAACGCGATCCGCTGACCGTGGACATGTCGGACCGCGAAGTCGCCAAGCACTTCGAGAATCTCGACCTGGTGTCCGCGCCGGTGGTCGGGGACAAGGGCATGCTGGTCGGCCGTATCACCATCGATGACGTGGTCGACGTGATTCGGGACGAGGCCGAGCAGCGCATGATGCGCATGGCCGGCCTCGACGAAGAGGAGGACATCTACGCGCCTGTGCGTGGTGCCGCACGGCGTCGCGCCCTGTGGCTCGGCATCAACCTGGCCACGGCGTTCATGGCGTCCTGGGTGGTCGGCCTGTTCGAGGCCACGATCAGCCAGGCGGTGGCGCTGGCGGTGCTGATGCCGATCGTTGCCAGCATGGGCGGCATCGGCGGCAGTCAGACGCTGACGCTGATGGTGCGTGGCCTCGCCCTCGGCCAGATCGGTGGCGGCAGCGCCAAGGCGCTGCTACGCAAGGAGCTGTCGGTTGCCGCCATCAACGGCCTGCTGTGGGCGCTGGTGGTCGCCGCGATCACGCTGTTCTGGTTCGGCAACCCGCTGCTGTCACTCGTGATCGCACTGGCGATGCTGTTCAACCAGCTCTGCGCCGCGCTCGCCGGCGTGACGATTCCGCTGTTGCTGAAGAAACTCAGCATCGACCCTGCCCTGGCCGGCAGCGTGATACTGACCACGATTACCGACGTTATCGGCTTCTTCGTGTTCCTCGGCCTCGGTGCGCTGATTCTGCTTTGAATTCGCAAAACCGGTGCAGGGGCGGCAAAAAGCGACAATGCCGGCGGCATCCGGCACCGGAGGCGGTCCGCGAGGTTGAAGGTGCCGGCCCGGGTCATGCACTCGCTGGGCGACCCGCGTGTTCGTCGAATCGGTGCGGGCGTTTCTGGCGAAAAGCTCATCGCCGCTCGCCGTCGCCGCTCACGTCAATCGTGCGGCATCAGGCGCGGAGCGCCATCCAGACTCAGCCGTACGCGCTGCACGCGCCGACGACACGCCCAGGCCTGATTGCCCGGAGAGCCACAATGGGAAATCAATCGGGCGCCTTCGCGGCCTATTGCGTCTGGTACTTCGGTGATCGCGGTCCATAGAGGATACCGCCCGGCTGCCCCGCCGACAGCAGGCGCTGGCTGGTCGTGGCGGCAACCCGATGGCTGGCGTCTGCGAGATTGTCGGCGATCTGATTGACGACCGCCGCCACCAACAGGCCAACCAGTCCACCGGAGGTGGCACCGCGACTTTCCGCGCTGGACGCCGACGCGCTGCCCTCCCACAACGTCGCGCCGCTACGCAAGTCGATCAGGCGTGCCTCCGCCGTCACCACGCTCTCGCTGTTGAGCAGCACGTAGACCGTACCGTACTTGGTGATATTGACGTACAAGGCCGCGTCCGCGCCGAAGATCTCCTCCAGCTTGGTGAGCGGCAGCGCCGCGATATCCTCGGGCTGCGTTAGACCGTTCTGACGGAAGGTTTCGTCCACCAGCGTCACCGGCAGTACGTAGTAGCCGGACTCCGCCAGCGGCAAGGTCATTTGCGAAAGCATGCCGTAACTGGCCGTTACTTCCGGCGTACCGTTGGTCGGCGGCAACACCAGAATGGAGCGCGGCCGGCTCTGCTTGAACGCCGTGTAATCGTAGGATTTCGGCGTGCTCGCACAGCCCGTCGCCAATACCGAACCCAGCAGGACCAGCCCCGCCGCCCCCGAACGCAGAACACTCATGATCGCCCCCGATCAGTTCTTGAAATTTTTCAGCAGGAAATCCATGTAGGCCATGGATTCAGGGAATTCGGTCTGTTCAGCCAGAAAGGCCTCGCGTGCGCTGTCGCTGTTTCCCGCCTTGAGATACAAAAGCCCCAGATGCGCATGGAAACCGGGTGGCAGGGCCTCACCCTTGGCCAGGGCCCGCTGCGCGCTCGCCTCCAGCTTGCCGATCTGCTCCTGCTCGCTGCTGCCGTCGCCCTTGAAGTACTGATAAACCTGGGGCTGATATTCGTCCCAGTGATAAAGCGGCGGCGTCTGCTCCGCGCACGCCACTAGCGCCAGAGCGCCCACGGCGGCCGCCCAGCGCTGATGCAATCCCCGTTTCATTCCTTGTTCCCCGTTCGATTTTCCAGACCGTTCTGCGCTACTTCGCGGGGTCCCACGCCCCCGAATCGATACTGGCCACCAGCGTGTTCACCGCCTCGCGGATTGCGAGATCCAGCACCTTGCCATTCAGGGTCGAGTCGTAGCTGGCGGTGCCCCCGAAGCCGACGACCTCGCGATTGGACAGGCTGTACTCACCGCTGCCCTGAGACGAGTAGACCACCTCCGAAGTCAGCACGTTGACGATGTTCAGGTTGACCTTGGCGTAGGCGATCTGCTGCTTGCCGCGCCCCAGAATGCCGAACAGCTGCTGGTCACCGACCTGCTTGCGCCCGAACTCCGTCACATCCCCCGTCACCACGAAGTTGGCGCCCTTCAGGCTTTGCGCGGTGCCACGAATCTTCGCTTCCTGGCCGATCTCGGCCATGTTGTCGCGGTCCAGCACGTTGAAGCGCCCGGTCTGCTGCAAATGCGTAATCAGTATGGTCTTGGCCTGCCCACCCAACTGATCCACGCCATCCGAAAAAATGCCGCGCAGATAGCTCGAACGGTTGTCGAACTTGCCCACCGCGATCGGACTGCGTGTGCCCTGGTAAGCCGAGGCCGTGGCCGCCGAATTGACCTTCGGCACCTCCAGCGTGCGCGAGCTTTCCGTCGCACAAGCTGAAAGTCCCAGCAGCAAGACACCGCACCACAGTGCAGAACATCGATTCATTGTGTTTATTCCTCACTCCAAATGCGCACGTAGCCCCACACGATCCCGGTTTCCGCAGCCCCGCGCGCAGCCAAGAAGAAAACGTGGCGGCTCAGACAACGGCCGACGGGACCGCAGCGGTATCGAACCCGGAAGATGAGCATCCCGAAACTTGCCACAAGCAGCGCCCCCGTTCCGTGGCTGCGTCATTCTGCACCATGCATCGGCAAAAACCACCACATCCATCGCGGAATCCAGACCGTTCCTCTGTCCATAGCTCAGCCGACCGCTGGCCGTCACGGCAGCCAAGCGAGCGGGTACCTGAGCCGCTTGAAGCGACGCGCCAGCGCCGGTGATAGCGGAAAAGACCGGACATGAGCAGCATCCATCGGATCGTGGATGGAGCCTTATGTCACCGCCATTTCCAAGGACGTGCTTGCACGGCCGCTATTTCGACCGGGGCCGGGACTGGGGCTCAGTCAGACACCCGATCCGCCCGCACGAATACCGCCGCTTCCTGGCCTGTCGCGGAAACATGGTCGGCTATGATCAGGATGTGGTCGCCGTTCGCGGATACGGCGAGGTCGTAGCTTGCGAAATTGCCCCGCGCGATGACGCCGAGCCGCTGAAAGCTCGCCCCCCCGTCTTCGCTGACACTGAGCACGGTGTCAAACGGCTCCCCGCTGCCACCCATGCAGCCGAACACGTTGTCGCAAAACTCTTCCGCGTGCAGCACCGCGATGGTCTGCCCGTCCCGCGACACGGCGATGAATACCGGGCCGGTCACCTGCTCAACATCGCCACCGCCGAGATCCTGCGGTTCGGCGACCGTCACCGCGGGGCCGAAGGTATTGCCATCGTCGCTGCTGGTGCGCACAACGATCAGGCTGGGGTTGCTGGGATCGTAGTAAAAGCCGGTGTGGTAGGCCTGCACCAGCGTACCGGCGGTGCGTGCATAGTCCAGCCCGATCCCACTGGCGTTGTCGGTATTCGAGGGCAGCAGGGACCAGGAGCTGCCGCCATCGAGTGAACGCGCAAAACGGGTGGCCGAAGCCCCCGACGTCTCTTTCCAGATCACGAACAGTTTCTGGCCGCTTCCGTCCGTGGCGATTTTGGGAGCGCTTTCGTGGCCGTTGGGACTTTCCAATACCGTTTCGGACAAATTGATGGGGCTGTCGAAGTGCAACCGACCGCCTTCGCCGGGCACCACGATGATGTCCGATTGCTGATCGCCTTCGCGCTGGAAATACTGAAAAACACTGGCCGAGTGCTGCGCCAGATCGTCGCTGACGAACTCGAAGTCGCCCAGACTTCCGCAACCCAGCGGCGTATCGAGTTCACAGCCGTTGCTGACCACGGCGATGACCTGCTCCGGCGACGAACTCGTTCCGGTCGTGTCGTAGACGCCCAGGGTGTTTCGATTCAGGCCCGGCGGCAAGCCCGGCGGCGGCGCATACACATCCGTTTTCAGGGTCACCCCGGACATGAGGTAGGCCGCGCTGCCGTCCACCGTGAACACCGGAACCGTTCCATACACCATGTTGAACCAGGCGCCGTCCCCGTGGATGCTCGGGTCATCCACGGCCACCCGTGTCGGCCCGAAACTGTTACCCCCGTTGGTGCTGCGCCGGAACTCGGCCGTGGTCGGGGTGTACCAGCTGACCATCACGTCCTGAGCGTCCGCCGACGCCGCGATGGCGGGAAAGCGCGCGGAGCTGATCCGAATGGGGGCCTTCAACACATAGTCGGCCGAAGCGGCCGGAACACCCCCGACAAGACCCGATACTACGAGCAACGACAGCCCACGCTTCTTGATCTTCCCAACCATGTCCGCTCCCTCCACCCCAGCGTTTCCGCTCAAATCAGGTGATCTACGGGGCAAGAAACCTTCAATCTCCGTGCCATTCGCCGGTTTGTTCGGCAATGAACTGCCGAACCCATCACACTGTGAGGCTCGAAACGCCGTAGAGACCCATCAGCTGGCGCGTTCCGGAACGATTCCGACAACAACAAGACAGGGCTCGGGCGCCACCGTCCCAACAGATGGGACGGAACTTCAGGTGACGGCCCAGAAAGTGCCTGTCCCCCTGATATCGCACCAATCCATCGTCACTGCCTCCTGCGGCTTCGCGGAGGCCCGCTTGGAGCGCCGCAATCAGGCGGCCCAGGCGCGTTGGGACAAGCGTTCCAGGCCGCTGCGGTAGTAGTCGAAGCGCTGCGAGAGTTGTCCGAAGACGCCGCGCAGGTGCAGGTCCTGCGCTCGAGGATGGCGGGCGGCGCTGGCGTAGTAGCTGCGACCCATGCCGCGGTAATAGTCCAGCGACAGCGGGCGGCGGCGATAGCGGCGGCGATGCTCGATCCACGGCGCGCACACGCCGGACAGGAACATCGCGTAGTTGCCGATGTGGGTGCAGACCAGGAACTGGCGTTCCGGATTGGCATCAGCGGCTTCAGCCACCAGGTCAACCAGATATTCGTGGGCCTGGCCGTCTCCGGCTTGCACGCGATAGAGCCGGTCCGTACGGACGAACAGTGCGAGCACGTTGGCGAGGTAGTTGAGGGCTTCGCGTTCGGCCGCCTCGCGGCGGCCCGGCAGGCAGTGACGCAGCAAAACATTGAAGAACAGCCGCGGAGACACGGACAGGCTGGCCGAGTCCGGTTCGAGCACGGCCTTGACCACGAATCGCGATTCGAGCAGGGATTCCAGTGTACTGGGCTGTTCGATGACGCGGCGCGCGGCTTCCACCGCATCCACGTTCGGCGCCGGGAAGCGTTCGAACAGGAAGACCAAGTCGGCGGGTGCCAGACTCTGGGTGTCAAAGCGTGCGAAATCGGGCGATTGCATCGTTCGGACTCCTGCGTCATCGACAGGTTCAAGCTATGCAAATGCTGCGCCGATTCCTCTGAAAAACCCAATCAGCAGAGTGACTTGGATGCTGCCAAGGGCAGCGCGGAGTCATTCAGCCGGGGCGCGTGGCGCGCTCCAGTGCATCCAAGTACCGCAACGCGTGCCAACGATCCGTGCCACACATCGCGGCTTGCGGCCGCAGCCCACCGCAGACGCCGGGGCGGCGCGGGTCGCCAAACAGTTTGCAGCGCAGGTCTTCGTCCAGTTGCACGCAAGGCACGCCGGCCGGCTTGCCCTGCGGCATTCCGGGAATTGGTGAGCTGATCGAGGGCGCGATGCAGCAGGCGGCGCAGGCCGGACGGCAATCCATTGGTTTTCGGGGCGCTGTAAGGCCGGGCACATGGTGGCGCGCAGCGCGCAGGCTGTACAGTGACCGCCAACACCCTCTTCGCGCCCGCTTATGCCTGACACCCGATGCAACTGAGTTCCGATTCCGCGTTGCAGGCACTGGGCTTGAATGAAGCGGTGCGGCGGGACGCCCTGGCGCTGGGCCGGCCCGAGTTGCGGCTGGTGCGCGTGGTGGAGCCACAGCGCAGCCAGGCGCGCGTGGACGACGGCGAACAGCTGATCGACGCGACGCTGTACTCCAGCTATCTGGCGCAATTGAAGTCCGATGGCGATGCCTTGGCGGTCGGTGATTGGGCGGGTCTCGACACCGAGAACAGGTTGCGCCTGCATCTGCCGCGTCGCGGCTTGATCAGCCGTCCGTCCAAGGAAGGCGGCACACAGGTGGTGGCGGCGCATATCGATCTGGCATTGCTGGTGATGGGTCTGGACGGCGACTGGGCACCCCACCGTCTGCAACGCTATCTGATGCTGGTGCGGCGTGGCGGCGTGTCCCCGGTGGTGGTGCTGAGCAAACGCGATCAGTGCGATGAAGCGGAGCAACGCCAGGCCGAGATTCAGGCCATGGTCGGCGATGAAGTGCCGGTGCATGCGATCAACGCGCGCAGCGCCGAGGCCGTGAATGAACTGCGGCGCTACGCGGCGCCGGGCCGCACGCTGGTCTTGCTGGGTTCTTCCGGCGTGGGCAAGTCCACGCTGACCAATGCGCTGGCGGGCTCGGATCAGCTCACCCAGGCCACACGCGCCTACGACGGTCGCGGCCGCCACACCACCACGGCGCGATCCATGTACCGCCTGCCGGACGGCGGTTGTCTGATCGACACGCCGGGCATGCGCGGCCTGCGCCTGACCGGTGCGGAAACCCTGACGGACGCGGGCTTCGATGATGTGGCGGAGCTGGCGCAGAACTGCCGTTTCGCGAACTGTCGGCATGACCAGGAGCCCGGCTGCGCAGTGCGCGAGGCGGTGGGCGCGGTTCGGCTGACGCATTACCACGCACTGCTGCACGAGTTGGAGCGCACGCGCTCCGACACGCTGACGGGCCAGCGACCGGGTGACAAACACGCCGGCCGAGGCGCGCGCGGGCGCAGCAACCGTTCGCGTTAACGTGAATCCCGCGCCGCGTGATGCCGACTTACCCTCGCCCGCTTGCGCTGAGCTTGTCCCACAAGTCTGCTGGACATCGCAGAGGAGAGTCGATAGTCTGAGTGGGTGGATCGACTTGAGGCGACATCTGACGAGCAATCGCGGTTTCTGCCGGAGGCATGGCCGTCGGT